>NZ_FR896433.1:0-7777 GCF_000435155.1 Dialister sp. CAG:357
TTTTAAGTGTTCAACTTAATTATACAATCCGCCTCCAAAAACGGTGTCAACATATTGCTGGAATTTTTTGAATGAGAAGAAGGGCCCCGGTATAAATGCTACATAATATGCTGATAACCACCATTTTTTATGAGTCGCATCCATTCACCTGGCTGGGTCAAGGCTTCATGGATACCCTCCCAGTTTGCCATTAAGTACTGATAGCCGTCCCGGATAGCTTTTTCCCATTGTGGATTCTTCCTCAGTTTTCACTGTACTTCTTTTACGAAAGCTGCGTGGTCATTCACTCTCAGCGCATCATACAAGGCCGTACTTATGCCCTTGCCCGCAATCTTGCTTAGTGTAAAATTTTACCCGGCAGGGGAATTTTTCCAGAAGCAGTAAAATAGGAAAGCCTCCCCTTGATCTGATGACTCTATTGAGTCTGAAAGGAAGTTATCTCATTGGCTCGAAGAAATGAACTGTCAGCTTATAGCTATGGCTCTGGAGCGTATTGACGCAGAGCTGTATCAGATTTACAAGTTACAGGGTGGCGTGTGGCACGCCGGGACTCCCGGACGATTTACTGCTGCTATGGAGAGATGACCTATACCAGAAGACTTCTAAATGAGAAACTATAGGCCAAGATGCCTGGAGGGGCAAATAGGCGTATATGGAGCTTCTTCTTCCCCAATGGGGAGACTTGCCAGAGCTATACAGGAATACGGATTCAATCGAAGCCACGAAGATCGTAATGATCGACAGTCAAATGAATTGCAGAGGAAAGTTTGACACTTGCGAAGAAAGCATAAAAAAATCCCACCGGATAACCGATGGGATTTTTAAATTACTGTTTGAACTTGTCTATGATTTTATCAAGGAAGGAGCTCTTTCCTTTATACTGGGAGCAGTCTTCCCCCATTTCATTGGCAAAGTGAAGGAGTGCATTCTTCTGGTCTTCGTTCAGCCGCTTAGGCACCGTTACATGGACTTCCACATAGAGGTTCCCTTTGCGGGAGGACTGCAGATGAGGCATGCCTTCGCCGGAGATGCGGAACCGGGTGCCTGTCTGGGTACCGGCTGGAACCTTAAGTTCCACTTCCTTGTCCAGGGTCTTCACTTTGATGGTGGAGCCCAAGGCTGCTACGGGATAGGAAATATTGACGGTCTTGTAAAGGTCGTCGCCTTCTCTTTCAAAGTCCGGATCGTCTTCCACATAAATGTAGACATAGAGGTCTCCTTTCAGACCGCCTCTCCTGCCGGGCTCTCCTTCGCCGGCCACCCTCATGCGGACGCCGCTGTCGGCACCGGCAGGGATATTGACTTCAATGGTCTTGGACGCTCTGACAGTACCGCTGCCATGGCATTCCTTGCACTTGTTTTTGATAATCTTCCCTGTGCCGCCGCACTGCTGACAGGTGACGATATTCACCATCTGTCCGAAGGGGCCGTTCCTGACGATCCTCTGCTGACCGGTACCGTGGCAGTCCGGGCATTCATCGATCTGGGATCCGGGTTCTGCTCCGGAACCATGACAATGATCGCAGGTTTTATTCTTCGGTATGGAGAATTTCTTCTTCACGCCTGTGAATGCTTCCCTGAGTGTAATCCTTAAGTCATAACGAAGATCAGCGCCTTGTTCCGGTCCGTTTGGCTGGCGGCGGCTTCCGCCGGTGAACATATCAAAGATGTCACCCATGTCAAAACCGCCGAAGTCAAATCCCTGCCCGTTGAAACCGCCCTGTCCGAATCCACCGAATCCGCCGTATCCGGCTCCGCCGCCCTGGGACGCCTGCTGGAAAGCATCCGGTCCCATCTGGTCATACTGAGCCCTCTTGTCGGCATCGGAGAGGACATGGTAAGCCTCATTGACTTCCTTGAACTTCTCCTCTGCCTCTTTGGGATTATCCTTATTCAGGTCAGGATGATACTTACGTGCAAGTTTTCTGTATGCCCTTTTTATATCGTCTTCCGAGGCGCTTTTGCTTACGCCAAGGATATCATAGTAATCCTTGCTGTTTGCCATAAAGAATCCACACTATTCCTTATTATTTCTTATCATCGTCATCGACGACTTTATAATCTGCATCGACTACATTGTCTTTGTCCTGTTTTCCAGCGGACTGCTGCTGTGCGCCCTGCTGGCCGGCAGCCTGCTGCTGTGCCTGCTGAGCCTGCTGTGCCTGCTTGTACAGGTTTTCGGTCAGTTCATGCAGCGGTTTTGTCAGAGCATCTGCATCAGCTTTGATCTTTTCAGTGTCGTCGCCCTTAAGGGTTTCCTTAAGTTTTGCAACAGCATCATTGATTTCCTTGACCTTAGCCGGATCTGCCTTGTCGCCAAGATCCTTGACGGTCTTTTCAGCCTGATAAATCAGAGCTTCTGCATTGTTCTTTGCAGTGATAGCTTCCTTGCGTTTCTGGTCTTCTGCTTCATGAGCCTTGGCATCATCCTGCATCTTCTGGATTTCTTCATCGGAAAGGCCTGTGGAAGAAGTAATATCGATCTTCTGTTCCTTGCCTGTGCCAAGATCCTTAGCGGATACGTGAACAATGCCGTTGGCATCGATATCAAATGTTACCTGGATCTGCGGTACTCCGCGCGGAGCCGGAGGAATGTCGCTCAGTTCGAAGCGGCCGAGTGTCTTGTTGTCGGCAGCCATCGGTCTTTCACCCTGAAGAACATGGATGTCAACAGAAGGCTGGTTGTCAGCTGCTGTGGAGAATACCTGGGACTTGGAAGTCGGGATGGTGGTATTTCTCTTGATCATGGTTGTGAATACGCCGCCCAGGGTTTCAATACCCAGGGAAAGCGGGGTAACGTCGAGGAGGAGAACGTCCTTGACTTCGCCTTTGAGTACGCCGGCCTGAATAGCTGCGCCGACTGCAACGGATTCATCCGGGTTGACTCCCTTGGATGGTTCCTTGCCGAACTTGTTGCGGATCAGTGTCTGTACTGCCGGGATACGGGAAGAACCGCCGACGAGGAGAACCTTATCAATATCGGAAACGGTAACGCCTGCATCTCTCATAGCCAGATCAATCGGTTCGACAGTAGCCTGAACGAGGTCGTCAGTGATCTTGTCGAATTCAGCACGGGTCAGTGTTGCATCGAAGTGTACCGGCTGTCCATTGGAATCCATGGTAATGAATGGAAGGTTGATATCGGTGGACATAACGCTGGAAAGTTCGATCTTTGCCTTTTCGCCGGCTTCCTTCAGTCTCTGGTTTGTCATCGGGTCACGCTTCAGTTCAAAGCCGTTCTGTGCCTTGAATTTATCAGCAATCCAGTCCATGACACGGTTATCGAAGTCATCGCCGCCCAGATGGCCGTTGCCGTTGGAAGCTCTTACTTCGAATACGCCGTCAGCCAGATCGAGGATGGATACATCGAATGTGCCGCCGCCCAGATCATAAACGAGGAAGCGGTGTTCCTTGCCGTCTTTGATCTTGTCAAGGCCGTAAGCCAGAGAGGATGCGGTCGGTTCGTTGATGATACGGAGGACATTCAGTCCTGCAATCTTGCCTGCGTCCTTGGTTGCCTGACGCTGAGCATCTGTGAAGTATGCCGGGCAGGTAATAACTGCATCGGTTACCTTTTCACCGAGGTATGCTTCTGCATCGACCTTCAGCTTCTGAAGGATCATAGCGGAAATTTCCTGTGGTGTGTATTTCTTGCCGTCGATATCAACGGTGTAATCACTGCCCATATGACGTTTGATGGAAACGATGGTACGGGACGGGTTGGATACAGCCTGGCGCTTAGCCAGCTGGCCGACGAGTCTTTCGCCGGTCTTGGAGAAGCCGACAACGGATGGTGTCAGACGGGAACCTTCCGCATTCGGAATAACGACAGGTTCGCCGCCTTCCATAACTGCGACTACAGAGTTGGTAGTACCTAAATCAATACCGATTACTTTTGACATTTAAAATGTCCCCTTTCTTATATTCTTTAACAGGTCTTAATTTCTATGTTAGTGCCAAAATCAGTTGTTGTGGACAACCTGGACTTTGGCAGGACGCAGAACCGTATCTTTATACATGTATCCCTTCTGGAATACTGCCAGAACAGTTTCATCTTCCTTGTCATTGGATTCTACCATCATGACCGCTTCATGGAAATGAGGGTCAAATTTCTGGCCGGCAGCTTCGATTTCGCTGATTCCATAATCCGTCATGATCTTGACCAGCTGTTTCTGCAGCAGTTCAAATCCCTGAATGTACGCTTCACCCGATTCATCCTTTTTCATATGAGCCAGGGCCAGCTCAAAATTATCTAAAACAGGAAGAAAACTCTTCAGTGTTTCTGCCTTGTAAATATCAGCAGCCTTCGCATCATTTTCTCTGGTGCGGCGGCGGAAGTTATCAAAGTCTGCCTGAAGTCTCATATAATCATTGAGATCCTTCTTCGTCTGCTCCTCCAGCTTTTCAGCGGCTTCCTTGGCTTTTGCTTCAGCAACGGCAGCCTGCTTTGTCAGGAATTCGACCTGCTTCTTCAGATCCTCAGCCGTCGGTTCCTCTATCGTTTCAGCCTTTTCTTCTGCCGGAGCATCTTCTGGTTTTTTCTTTCTTCCAAAAGCCTCAGCTACCTTTTCAGCAGCCTTGGCAGCAGCGCCTGCTGCGCCCCCGGTCTTTTCCTTCTCGTTTTCCTTCATCCGGAAACCTCCTAATCACCTAATCATTCTTCTTCAATAAAGTATCCAGTCTCTGCTGCATGAACCGCATCATTCCGATGATCCTGCTGTACTGCATCCTCGTAGGCCCCAGGACGGCGACTGAGCCGATAATGCGGCCGCCCGAGGAAAACTGCGCGCGGACAATGGAAAGGTCCGAAAGGGACTTGACCGGATTCTCCGTGCCGATATGAACAGCGATAGGCTGATCCGACGAGGAAAGGAGCATGCTTTCCAGCATATCCCTCTGCTCCAGGAGATTCAGTATATCCTGCATTTTTTCGACATTCTTGAATTCCGGCTGCTCGATCAGCTGCGATGCGCCTCCGGCATATACTTCCTTAGGAGGCTGAAGCGTTTTCTGCAGCGCTTTGAACACATGCATATAAGGAGTCAGATCCCTCTCCACATCCTTCTGGAAGGAGAGAATGAGCTGCTCATCCGTATTGTCTATTTCTCTGCCGTGCAGGAAATGATTCATCCTGTCTGCCAGCAGCTGCATTTCATCAAGAGAAGAATCTGCCGGAATATCCACCACTGCATTGGATACTTCTCCCTGATTCGTAACGACGAGCATAATAGCGCGCCGCCCATCAAGCGGGAGGAATCTCATGTAATTGAATTTCCTCTTTCCGCCGGCCGAAGTCGCAACGGAAAGCGTATGCGTCAGAGATGCCACCGTTCTTGCAATGTCACGGGAGATTTCATCCTGCTTTGTCACATGTTCTTCCAGGATATGGTTGATCATGGACTTTTCATCATCCGTTACTGGAGAAGGCTGCATCAGCCAGTCTACATAGAAGCGGTATCCCTTGATGGAAGGAATCCTGCCTGCCGATGTATGCGGCTGTTCCAGGTATCCTTCATCTTCCAGGTCCTGCATTTCGTTACGGATCGTAGCGCTGCTGACGCCCAGATTGTACTTGCGGGCAATGGTTCTTGATCCTACAGGCTCGGCTGTTTCCGAGTAATCCTGCACGACGGCCCAGAGTACCTTTCTCTTTCTTTCATTCAGTTCATTTGCGCCATGATTGGCGCCTCTCTTATCATTATTTTTTCCAGCCATTTTTATCACCATTATTAGCACTCTTTAACTTTGAGTGCTAACTTACGTTATTAGAATATCATTCACTCCTGTGAATGTCAAGACTTTTCCCTTATTTTTTCGGAGAAAAACAGGATATCCCCCGCTTTTTTTCCTATCAAAAAAAGAACGCATCTCCGCAGGAAATCCGTCCCTTTTTTATTTTGCTGCATGACTTTTCCATGAAAAAAGACACCCCGCCGGATGTCTCTTTTCAAGGAAGAACCTTCGGCAGGCGCCGCCTCTCCTGCATCTCTTCTGACCCGGGTCGGGTGTGTGGCCGCGGCGAATTTTACCACCTCAAAGATTCCTCTTTACGTTATAATTATAACACTTTCTTGTTATGCTCTCAATATATATTAAATTTTCTATATAAAAAAGAAAGAAGCTGCGGGATCAGCCAATCGTCCCGCAGCTTCTTTTGTTTTACAGGCGCATCAATCAGCCTACATAGCCCAGCCAGTGCCAATAGGTAGCTGAGAAGAGGAGGATCATGCAGTAGGAAATAATGGTAAATGGAATACCAGTCTTAAGGAAGTCCTTGGATGTAATGTATCCGGTACTGTAAGCGATCATGTTCTGTGGTGCATTGACCGGGAGAATATAACCGAAGCAGATGGTGTACTGGAGAATCATGGTCATGCCGAGGACGTCGATGCCCGGTGTCTTGACGCTCTGAAGAACGGCAATGACGATCGGGATCATAGCGGATGCCAAACCTGTCGCACTTGCAAAGCCCAGATGGATAACCGTAAGGAAGAAGGCAAGAATGGCAATGACAACGAGCGGTGTCATCGTTTCCATGCCGAAGAGGGCAACAAAGTGGTTAGCCAGCCAGATAGCTGCGCCGGATTTCAGAAGGGCTGTGCCCAGGGAAATACCTACGCCGAAGAGAGCAACCGTACCCCAGTTGATATGCGGAACAGCATCTTTCCAGCTCATGAAGCCGATGCGCGGAAGCATCATCAGCATGATGCCTGTAATGGTGACTGTTGTCGTATCAAACGGATGAAGTTTCTTTTCTGTAACCCAGAAGAAGAGAAGCAGACAGGAAATGATGAGCAGCTTCTTTTCGTTGACGGATACCGGTCCCATTTCCTTCAGCATTTTCTGAAGAGCTTCCTTGCCGCCAGGCATTTCCTTGATTTCCGGTGGCATGACATGGATCAGGAGCTGATAAAGAATGACAGACATAACTGCTGCATAAGGAGCAGCGGCGATGAACCATTCCAGCCAGCTGATATCCTTGCCGAGAACCTGCTGGATGAATCCGATAGCAACCATGTTCTGTGCTGCTGCTGTCTTGATGCCGATATTCCACAGGCTGTCTGCCTAAGCGACGGCCATCATCAGTACAGCTGCAAACGTGGATCCCTTTTCAAGGCCGAATGCGCGGATGATGCCTACAACAATCGGAACCATGCAGGAAACTCTGGCCGTTGTGGACGGTACGAAGAAACTCAGAATGAAACCAACGAAAATGACGCCGATGACAAGACGGCTGGACTTGACGCCGACATGGGACATAACGACAAGAGCGATACGCTTGTCAAGACCCGTGATCATCATGCCCGCTGACAGAAACATAGCCGCTGCTACCAGTGCCCAGGCTGTAGTCGAGAACCCGGACAACCCCATCTGGAGAGCCTTGCTTGTGCCAAGCAGTGCGCCGTGTTTTGCCGGATCAGGCGCCATGCCGAGCGCAAATGCCATAAACGTTACAATGACAAACGCACTGACCGGATAGGAAACGCCTTCCGTCATCCAAATAATAACCGCAAATACCAGAATTCCGATGAGTCTGTGCCCCTGCGTGGGGAGATCCACCGGAGTCGGGAAGAGGTACACGATAGCCATGGCAATCAATGCCAGTATCAGCCCGTACTTCTTCCCAAAGCTTTCTTTTTTCTCCGACTTATCCATAAGCCGCCTCCTCAAAAACGCAGGCCGCGCGCCGATTCCCCCAAGAATCGCGTCATGCCTGAAAATAAAATGATGCACTCTGCAAAAAGTGTAAAAGCTCCCTATTCTCCGCGTACCGTAG
>NZ_FR896433.1:7811-9992 GCF_000435155.1 Dialister sp. CAG:357
TAGGGAAAGGAAGCTCCGTCGCTTTTTGTATTAAATTGCTAAACCAAGTATAAACTTCGCGCTCTTATATTGTCAATGGCACAATCAATGATGATATAGAATCATAAAGGAGTATGGGGATTCCTCGAGAATTTAGAAGAATAAACGAGAAAAAACAGTTCCGATTCCTCTTTCTCCTCTTATTTATGCAAATAAAAAATCCCCAGCATAAGCCGGGGATCCGTTTTGATTAGTCAGCGCTGAAAGGAAGAAGAGCGATAGCTCTAGCTCTCTTGATAGCGAGGTTAATCTTACGCTGATGCTTTGCGCATGTTCCTGTAACACGACGCGGCAGAATCTTGCCTCTTTCAGAAACGAAACGGCGAAGAGCAGCGATATTCTTGTAATCAATGGTGTCTACGTGATCAACGCAGCACTGGCAGACCTTTCTTCTCGGTCTTCTTGTTCTATCTTTTCTAAACATGGTTCTTTATCCTCCAAAATCAATTGCTTATCAGAATGGAATGTCCTCATCTCCCGGTGTGGAATTCCCAAATTGTCCAAAGCCGCCGGAACTAGATCCCTGTGAACCCATTTTTCCGGATGCGCCGAACGGACCCTGAGGCTGTGAAGGATGCGCATTTCCAAGCGGAAGTGCTACGAAATTAGCAACCACTTCAGTCACCCATCTTCTCTGTCCTTCCGGAGTGTCATAAGAGCGGGTGCTTAAGCGGCCTTCAACGAATACACGCATGCCTTTTTTCAGCTGGTTGCCGACAGACTCTGCGAGATTGCCCCAGGCAACAACGTTGATCCAGTCAGTCAGCTCCTTCTGTTCACCCTGAGGAGTTGTGTAGTTACGATTTACCGCAACGGTAAATGATGCGACCGCACGACCCGTCTTTGTTGCACGAATCACGGGGTCCCGTGCCAGATTACCCATAACTTGAACTGAATTCATCGTTTCTACCTCTTAGTCATCCTGTTTTACAATGATATGACGGATAATTTCTTCATGAATCTTGATAACGCGGTCAAGTTCTTTAATCTGCGCCGGATCAGCCTGGAAATCTACTACTACGTAGTAGCCTTCACTCTGATGCTTTACTTCGTACGCAAGATGACGTTTGCCCCATTCATCAACATTGTCAATCGTGCCGCCGATTCTTGTGATCGTGTCCTGCACCAGCTTGACAGCAGCCTTAATGACTTCATCATCAGCTGCATTCACAATGAACATAACTTCATACTTTTTCACGAAATTCGCCTCCTTTTCGGACCTATGTCCCGCGCTCTCCGCGGGCCAGGAAGTTACTTGCCAAACAGCAAGCTTTTATATTATACAAGATGATTCCAAAAAAAGCAAACCCTCCCCTGAAATATTCAGGATGAAAGGAAATTACTGCTTTTTCTTCTTGCTGACCATGAATCCGGTCGCCTGCTGATTGGCCATGATGACGATATCGCTGATCTGCACGCGTTTGGGACGGCTTACGGCAAAAGCAATGATATCTGCGATATCTTCTGCATGAAGCGCATCTACGCCTTCATAAACGGCTTCTGCTCTTTTCTTGTCGCCATGGAAGCGGACTTCACTGAAAGGCGTGTGAACGATGCCCGGCTGGATCGTGGTCACCTTGATATCGCTGTCAATGACATCGATGCGGATGCCGTCGCTGAATGTCTTGACGGCTGCCTTTGTCGAGCAGTAGACAGCAGCGCCTGCATACGCATAAAGGCCTGCCGTAGAGCCAAGGTTGACGATGTGGCCGCTGTTTCTTTCAAGCATGGACGGAAGGAATGCACGAGTGACAAGGAAGAGCCCTTTGATATTCGTATCGATCATCTGAAGGATATCTTCTTCCTTTGTTTCTGCATACGGTTCAAGTCCCCTTGCAAGTCCCGCATCATTGACAAGAACATCCGGTGCGCCGAAAGCAGCAAGGCATGCGGCAACGGTTTTCCTGATTTCTTCTGGTTCCCTGACATCCAGGACGTATGGAGTGACCTTGACGGAAAACTCTTTTTCAATGTCAGCCTTCACAGAAGAAAGCTTCCCTTCGTTCCTTGCAGCCAGCGCCAGATCATAACCGCCTGCTGCCAATGCTTTTGCTGTGGCAAGACCGATGCCGCTCGTTGCGCCTGTAATGAATGCATATTTGCTCATTTCATTTCCTCCCTCAATGACCTATACAATTTACA
>NZ_FR896434.1:0-886 GCF_000435155.1 Dialister sp. CAG:357
AATACCGATTTACACAAACTATTTTACACTCCCCCTGACTTTGTAGCGCTTAATGAAAAAGGTCATAGGATGTATCAGCGGGCTCCAGAGTTATATAGATTTTGCCCGTGGTCAATGGTCTGATTCACATAAAGATGAAGATACAAAAGTGGAGCTTTCAAAACTTGACGAGCCCATACCAAGAGAAAAATATCACTATGAGATAACCAGCGAAAGGTACAGAAGATCCCCTATTATTAAGCATCAGGTCCTTAAAGCAGAACACTACCTTTGCGAAGTCGATCATCATCATGAGACATTCATCGTAAACAATACAAATCACGCGTACATGGAAGGCTATCATGTAATTCCGCTGAGCCATCAAAAGCAATTCAAGTACAGCCTTGATATTTATGCCAACGTCATCTGCCTTTGTCCAATCTGCCACAGGCTCCTTCATTATGGAAGAATCAGTGACAGAGAAAAGATATTAGATCAGATTTATGGAGAGAGAAGTGAACGCTTGGCAAAGAGCGGCCTGGATATCAGCAGGAAAGATTTCTTCGATCTGGCAGAGAGCAGATGAATAAGAGTTTTAAAGTGGTCCAAAATAGAAATGTAATAGTGATCTCTTATTTCCTGCTATAATGAGAACGAATAAGTCTTTCGGAGATATCGAGTGCTTTTATTGGTGGAATGGCATCGGGAGTGATCAGAATGGCAGCTCATGGAAAAACAATACAATTATTTCTAATGGACGGCGAAGCGACGGGACGTACTAAATGTACGCTGGCAAACTGGACTGGCATCGCATATAAGATTCCAAGAATCATGCTTGAGCAGTGCAAAGACCGCAAGAATCTCAAGCAGAGCGGCGTCTATTTCTTGTTTGGCGACTCAGAGAAAG
>NZ_FR896434.1:914-18247 GCF_000435155.1 Dialister sp. CAG:357
AAAGAAGATAAAGAAAAGGCGGTTTACGTTGGCCAGGCGATAGTACGAAAAGCCGGGGAAGGACTTCTCAATCGTTTGCAGGAACATCGGCGTAATCCAAAGGAAGATTACTGGAATGAAGCTGTCGCTATTACCACTTCAAACAATATACTGGGAGCAACAGAAATCAGTTACCTTGAGCATCGGTTCTGCGAACTTGCCACCAAGGCAAAGCGGTATGAACTAATCAATAAAGATGATCCGAATATCGGCAATCCTACCGAAGAAAAAGAAAGCGAAATGGAAGAATTTATCGATTATGCCAAGGTTGTCATGGGTGCATTAGGGTATAAATTATTCGAACCTTACGATAAACAGGAGAAGGAACAGGAAGATCCAGAACCAAAACCAGATGAAGAACCGTTGCTGTATTTGGACAGGAAGATTACGGATGTGGGATCAGTACATGCTACGGGCCGGCAGACGAATGAAGGCTTCATCGTCTATAAAGGCAGCCACATTTCGCTCGTGAATGATGGTACAGTTTTGGAATCCATTAAAAGACGCAAAGAAAAAGTCTCTCTTGATGAAAACGGGAATATAACAGAGGACCTGTTCTTCACCAGCCCGTCTGCTGCAGCCATGTTTGTTGTTGGAAAGAATGCAAATGGACTGACAAGCTGGAGAAACAAAGATAAAGTTACACTTAGGGATCTCGAGGAAAAGGCATCGGAAGAAGCAACAGAGTAATAAAAGAATAATAAAAAGAAAGAGCAGCATCTCAGAAAATAAAGATGCAGCTCTTTTTGCGTGTGGTTGTACGGTTTACACTCCCTCATCTTTCTCCAGCATTCTCATGAATTTCTCATCTATTACTCATTACTCCCTGGTATAATTAGATCTAGGAAAGATTTTTACGGTTTTCTGGGAAGGTTTGGTGGTTTGATGTTGAGGCAGGGGTTGTATGAGCAGCTGATCAATCAGGAGCTCAAGGAGGAGATTCGCTCGGCGGAGGCGGCGGAGCGGCAGCGGGTGGAGACCGGGGCTGTGGATGCTGCTGAGTCGGCGCGGGTTCTGGCGGAGTATGTGGCAAAGCTTCTTGAGAAGCGGCTGACGGCTGTGGCAGAGGAGTCCGGGAAGGATGAGGCAGAAGAAGAGCAGGTCCGCCTGATCAATCAGATGCTCAGCACACTCGGCAGTGAAAGCGGGAAGGATCTGCTTCCGCTCACGGAGGAGCGCAGGGTGGATCAGCTCTTGTCGGTCGTGAATACGAAGAATTCCGCGTTCGCGTTCCAGGAGCATGGGAGTTTCTCGCGTCCGGGCACGTCTTTGGCGCAGAGTTCGCTCTTTACGGGTTCGGATCATGAACCGCCGATGTTTGTGGAGCTCGCGAAGGAAATTGAGTCCGCTGACAGGATCGATCTTCTTGTTTCCTTTGTGAAATGGAGCGGGATTCGTCTTATTCTCGAACCTTTGAAGAAGTTCACTGAGCGGGGTCATCTTCGCATCATTACGACGTCCTACATGGGCGCGACAGATGTGAAGGCAATCGAGGAGCTCGCCAAGCTCAGCAATACGGAAATCAAAGTTTCCTATGATACAGCGAGGACACGTCTCCATGCGAAGTCCTACATGTTCTACCGCGAGAGCGGTTTCTCGACGGCGTATATCGGCTCGTCGAATCTTTCCCGTGCGGCCATTTCGAGCGGCCTGGAGTGGAATGTGAAGATTACTTCTCAGGACCAGCCGTCCACGATGGCGAAGATGGAAGCGACGTTTGAAAGCTACTGGAACTCCAGCGAGTTTGAAACGTACCAGGAAGGCGACAGCAAGAAACTGCAGGAGGCCATTTACAGGGAAAGATATAAGGATGATCCGAATTTCAATAACTTCGGCACGAATCCTTACATCATGGAAATCCAGCCGTACCCGTACCAGCAGGCGATCCTCGACAAACTCGCAGCGGAAAGGGAAATCCATCATCGCTATAAGAATCTCGTTGTCGCAGCAACAGGGACGGGAAAGACCGTCGTCGCTGCGCTCGACTATCGTCGTTTCTGCCAGAAGTTCGGCCATGAGAGAAAACCCAGACTTCTTTTCGTTGCGCACAGGGAAGAGCTGCTGCAGCAGAGCCTTGCGACCTTCCGCAGCGTCATGAGAGATCCGACCTTCGGCAGCCTTCTCGTCGGACGTGAGAATCATCCGGAAACTATCGACCAGCTCTTCGTTTCCATCCAGAGTTTCCAGTCCAAAGATTTCACGAAACATGTCCCGGACAAGAATTACTATGATTTCATCATCATCGACGAATTCCACCATGCGGCTGCGCCTTCTTACCAGTCACTCCTCAGCTACTATGAGCCGAAGATTCTTCTAGGCATGACGGCAACTCCGGAACGAATGGATGGAAAAAGCGTCCTGCCGTACTTTGACGGACGCATTGCCGTGGAAATCCGCTTGCCCGATGCCATCGACAGGAAACTCCTCTGTCCCTTCCAGTATTTCGGCGTCGACGACACGACCGACCTCAGCCAGATCCGCTGGACGAGAGGCGGCTACGACGCCTCCGAGCTTTCCAACGTCTACTCCATGGAACAGTACGGCGCGAAGAAAAGAGCCGAATGGGTCCTTGAAGAAACAGATCGTTACGTGACCGACTGGAACGATGTCACTGGCCTTGGGTTCTGCGTTTCCAAAGCCCATGCAAAGTTCATGTCCGACTATTTCAACGACCATGACGTGCCATCCATGTACCTGACGAGCGATACGTCCTATGCAGACAGGAAATCCGCCGAGCAGAAACTCGTCTCCGGTCAGGTGAAATTCATCTTTGTCGTCGACCTTTACAACGAAGGCGTCGACATCAAATCCGTCAATACCATCCTCTTCCTGAGGCCGACCGAATCCCTGACCATTTTCCTCCAGCAGCTCGGACGTGGACTGCGTCTCTCTGAAGGAAAAGAATGCCTTACCGTCCTCGATTTCATTGGACAAGCCAATAAGAAATACGACTTTGAATCGAAATTCACAGCCCTTCTGAATAAAGCTCACGGAAGTCTGGCGGATGAGATCAAGAGAGGTTTCATCTCCGTCCCGCGCGGCTGCTATATCCACCTCGAGAAAAAGGCAGCCAAAAACATCCTTAGAAATATCAACGCATCTCTTGGCGCACAGGGCAGACTCATCCAGGGAATTAGTACCTTTGAAGAAGACAGCGGAAGACCGCTCACCCTGGACAATTTCCTTTCCTACTACAGCATGGATATCAAGGACCTCTACACCGATAGAGAAACGAAAGGGACCAATGCTGCCGGCTTCTACCGCCTCTGCGTGAAGGCGGACAAGCGGGAGGACTTCGAAGAACCGCTCGAGGATACCATTACCAAAGCGATGGGTAAAATCTGTGCCATCGACTCCCGGAGATGGATCCAGACCATCCTTTCAGAATTCATGCCGGGCACCGTCAGTGATGCAACAGAAGAAGAAAGACGCCTCATGCTCGAAATGTTCCAGTATACCGTCTGGCCGACAAACAGCACTAAAGATCCTCACGATTACAGCGACCTGGAAGGTGACATGGCCTCTATCCGGGAAAATCCCGTCATGTGCCAGGAAATTTGCGATATTCTGCAATACAACCTCGACCACCTCGACTTCGTCGATGAGAATGTCGATCTTGGCTTCACCTGTCCGCTCGACCTCCATTGCCACTACACCAAGGACCAGATTCTCGTCGCACTCGGCCATCCAGAAAGAGCGAAATCCATGCGTCAGGGCGTCCTCTACCTGAAAGACAGAAACCTCGACTTTTTCATCAATACGCTGAACAAAGCCGACAAAGACTATTCCCCGACGACCATGTATGCCGACTACTCCATCAATGAGCATCTCTTCCACTGGCAGAGCCAGAGCACCACATCCGAAGCATCCAATACTGGACAGCGTTACATCCACCATAAGGAAATGGGATCCCAAATTCTCCTCTTTGTCAGAGAATACAACAAAGACCAGACCGGTACTGCGCCTTTCGTCTACCTCGGCAAGGCCGAATACGTGAGCCACCAAGGCAGCAGTCCTATGAATATCATCTGGCACCTTGAACGCCCCATCCCGGCCAAATTCATTCGCCAGACAGGAAAGCTTCTGGCACAGTAAGGAGGCTCTATGAAAACGATCAGAGTCGTAGCCGCTGTCATTGCTGATGACCTCGACCATCCCACCAAAATCCTCGCCACGGAAAGAGGATACGGAGAATTTAAAGGGCAGTGGGAATTCCCCGGAGGGAAAATAGAAAAAGGCGAAACACCTGAAGAAGCGATTCGCCGGGAAATTCGGGAAGAACTCGAAGTGGAAATAGAAGTCGGTCCACTTCTTGGCACTATCGAATACGACTATCCAAACTTCCACCTCAGCATGGATACCTTCCTTGCCAAAGTCAGGGAAGGTACCATTGTTCTCAAAGAAGCGGAAGCTGCAAAATGGCTGACTAAGAGCAGTCTGGATACCGTTGGTTGGTTTCCTGCTGACCAGACCATCATCAAAAAGATACACGAAATCATGGAGTAGAGGGAAAGCCACGCGGTTTCCATGTTTTCCTCCGTTCCCCCACCCCGTATGCTACAATCAAGCTAAGGGAAGGTCTTCGGCCGTGCGGAACGGCTCTTGCTGCTTACTTTTCGAGTACGGGGAGAAAAGGAGGATTTTCTATGACACTTGTCAGCCAGCTGAGTTTCAGAGACATGTATCACCGGGGTTGTTTCTTTGCTATGAACGATTATCTGGCGGAGTTACTTGAAGCTGCGAAGATCGGCGCCGATGGGGCCGATGGTGCTTTGGGGTATGGCTATATTGATAACGAAGCAGGCTTCACCTTCGAAATCCTCGCTTCTGCGAAGAGGGAGGGAGACAGGTTCATTCCTCTCCCGAATGACGGAACGGTTTCCCTGAAGGTCCGCAGGGGCAGTGCCGCTCACTGGAATATCATCCTTCATCCCGATGTCGATACGACGCCGTTTGAGGAAACGATCCGGTTCATCAATGAAGGCTATTTCAAAAATGAAGGTCTTGAGTTCTTCCGCGGAATGGACGTCATAGACGAACTCCGCCATCCCGATCTCCCCGACGACCTCCGCGTCCTCTTCATGAAGGAAGGCCAGGAAGGCGTCGAAATATGCTGGGTACGAAGCATGGACGTGGCGGAAGACCATGTCATCGGAAAACTCCTGAACGAGCCTTACAAAGACTTCGGCGTCCACGAAGGCGACACCATTCCCTTCGGCATCGTCAAGGACGGCGAAGACTATGTCTGCGTATATATAGGAGAAGAATAGAAATTGAAAAGGAGCTGTGACAAAATGTGCAATCATTTTGCTACAGCTCCTTTTTGCGTGGGTGTATCGTTCGTTTTTCTTTCTGTGTTATCATAGGTCTTAAAGCATTATTTCTAGTCATTATCGCAGGAAAGGGGAATCGGGATGAGGCTGACGGCGCGGAAGGTGGATGGGAGTCTTCGGGATCTTTCACGGGTGAAGGGTCTTCTGGAGAGGGCTTTTCCAAAGAATGAGCAGTTTCCGATGTTCCTGCTGCGTCTTCGGGCTTGGAGCAGTTATGTGCATTTCCTGGCTTATTATGATGGCGATGATTTCTGCGGTTTCACGTATACGGTCGAGAATGAGGATATGGTTTTCGTCTTGTACCTGGCGGTGAATGATGAAATCCGGTCCAAAGGATACGGGACGGCGATTCTGACGGATCTGAAGGCAAGGGCCTCGGAAAGGGGCGTGGCCCTGAATATTGAGCCGCTGGATCCTCATGCGGCGAATTCCGAGCAGAGGGAGAGAAGGCTGGAGTTTTATCGAAGGAATGGGTTTGTCAGTACGGATTACAACCTGATCGACGGCGGCGACAGGTATCTTATCTTGTGCACGAAGGAAGATTTTCCGGTGGAGGATTATATCCGGGTGATCAAGAGAATTTCCTTTGGCCTTCATGCGCCGAAGGTGGAACGAGTGAAATAAGGAAAGCAACGGGGCAAAAAACAGCGGTATCAAAATGACTGAGCATTTTGATACCGCTGTTTTTGATGGGGTGAGGAGATCCTTTGTAAAATGAACCCTATGAAAACCTTGGGCGATGATGCGTTGACTTTTTAGAGAATGCACCTTTAAAAACCATACAACCGGGCTCTGCCCGAGGAAATGCAACTCATCCGCCCGACATCAGAATTTGAGGTCGGGCACCTTCCCTTCCAGGGCAAGGTCAAAGGCAACTCTTCCCCTGACGCGGACAGCTAAATCTCGTTGCGCTCGTGGTAAGTGAAGGTTGTATTTAGTGAAATTTTCTCAGAGTTCCCTATTTAATCTGATTCATTGTTCTGAAGTTGCTTTTTCCATTTTTCCATTTGCTTAATGACTTTAGGGTCTTCCCAGGGTGCATAGTATGGGTCTGTCATGAGACTCACTTTCTTGCTGCTCTCAAGAACAGATACTGCAAAGCTGTCGATAAAATCACCATATTCATCCCAGTATTTATCCAAATCGATTCGGAACAGAACATATCCGACAAGCTCATAGGGATTAGGAACTGGGTTTTTGTCAAAGCAGTAGACAAAGTATAGGTTAGTGGCATTGTAGACTGACTCGGCTGTCGTACAGTCTTGTGTCAGGTGCCTGAAAAAATAACCATAGATCTCGTCCCAGCTGTAGGATTGTAATACCTTATCCGCAAAGTCCTGGTGATCTTCATGGTCCTCGGGATCAAAGGAATCGTCAAAAAAGTTGCAGTTAAACAAATAATCCATGTCAGATTGCAGATTTGTTATATCCATACCTGTCATTCCTTTCAGAGGGTTCCGATGTATCAAAGTGATCGTCTGTAAAGTTTGTTCTGCCTCTTTTATTATTCCGTCACTTTGGGCGGGTATTTTTGCTCGAAGGTTTTGAGGATTTTGGTGAGTCTTTGGTCGAGGAATTGTCCGGTTTTTTCGCGGATGTCTTTGGGGACGCCGTAGTAGGCTTCTGCCATGCCGCCTGTGATGGCGGCAAGGGTATCGCTGTCGCCTCCTACGGAGACGGCGGTGCGGATGGCGTCTTCAAAGGATTCGGATTCGAGGAAGGCTTCGATGGCCTGGGGGACGGTGTCCTGGCAGGTTTCGTTGAATTCGTAGGTGGGGCGGATTTCATCGATGGTAAAGTTCAGTTTGTAGTATTTCTCTTCGATGTATTTCCGGATGTCTTCTTTTGTTTCGCCGGTTCTGGCAAGGTAGACGGCAGAGGCGGCAGCTTCAGCGCCTTTGATGCCTTCGGGGTGGTTATGGCTGACTTTGGTGACTTCTTTGGAGAGTTTCCTGACTTCGGAGAGGGATTCTCCTGCCCAGCCGCAGGCGCTGACTCTCATGGCTGCGCCGTTTCCAAAGCTGCCGTAGGGTTCGGGGTCATCGGAGTAGATCCAGTGGTAGAAGGATCCGCCGTAGCCGCTCTGGGGATAGGGGCGTCCTATTTTCTGCATGGAGAGGACGGCTTGTCTGGAGAGGCCTTTGTAGGACGGGACGGTCTTGAGGAGGGCGTCGCAGACGGCGAGGCTCATGATGGAGTCGTCGGTGAAGAAGCATTTATCTGAGAGGAGGTCAAAGTCTTTGGCGCGGTAGTTGTCCCATTCGAACCGCGATCCGGCAATGTCTCCTATAATGGCACCTATCATATGTATCCTTCCTTTCGTGTGTTGTTATCTTTCACTCTAAGACGGAGGGAGGGGATTGTCAAATGAGGAGGATGTGGTTTATTAGCGGGGAGAGTGTGCTTGGAGATTAAAACCATACAACCTCGCTGCGCTAGTGGTAATCAACCCTATCCACCGCGAAGCGGTCCCCCTTCCCCGTCTGGGAAGGCGAGGTTAGCGGCTCTCGGGAAAGGAGAAACAGTGTTTTTCATCACGACTGGTAGCTGCAAAGCTTCGGTGAAATTGATAGTATTGCTAAAAGTAGAACAAATGTTTATAATTGCTAAAGAGGTCATCAAGACCCGAGGCGGCAGATGCGGCCGCCTGACGGCGCGGGGAAGGCTGCCATTCCCTGCTGGCTCCTGTTTCCCGGAGCCTTGCCGGATTTTCGGAACGAAGTGAGTCTAATACAGGAGTAGCAAGTGGAACCATCAAGGATCATTGCGCTTGTCCCCTGCGTCACCGGCCCTGCTTCCTCGTGCCTGGTGATTTATGAGGACTGGTGGGAGAGTATGTCGTACTGCACGGTAGAAAAATATATGCAGACGATGGCGTCATTCATGGGGAATGACAATCAGGCATGCAGGAAGCTTTTCAAAGGAAAGAGAGGGACGGGTCTTCTTTTTAACGACGGATCTATATTTGTACAGGTCAAACTTTCGGACAAAGCGCCATCACTGGGATACGTGCGCCTGTCCGCCATCCGGAGCCTTTACACCGATGGCGAGGGAAAATGCATCATAGGCCTTTCGGGAGGCCGAGAGCTTCTGACCCACTGGTCCCTCCCCACCGTAGAACGCCACATCCGCCTGGTGAGAGACGTCCTCTCCCCGAAAGCAGGAAGAAAAGAACTCGATTGGAAAGCCCCGGAGAAGAATCCCATAAGGATACCGGCCGCCATTGAGTGAGGGAACGGAAAAGACAAGACTCAGTACATCGCAGTTAATAATATCGGTTCGCAACGATGCGTAAGGTTTTGACCTGCCCCAGCGGGGAAGAATGCCTTTGACCTTGCTCCGTCAGGAGAAGGTGCCCGACCTTAAATTCTGATGTCAGGCGGATGAGTTGCATTTCCTCAAGGCGATAGCCTTGGTTATGTGGTTTTTAATTGCTGCATTTTCCAAAAAAGCCGGGAAAGGGGTGCAGTATTCATCGGTTTTTATAAAAGGTTCTGCGAGTGAAACGAGGTTTTGTGGTGTTTTAATTCGCACCTTAGGGCGGTTGTACGGTAGCTATATAAGAGCTTTCTTTCTAATCTTCATTAATCTAAAAGTGCACCTTGGCATTTAAACCGCGCCGCGGGCGCAACAAAAAAGGACTCTCGATGGGTGACCTTGCTCCGGCAGGAGAAGGGGGGACCGCTTGCGGTGGATGAGTTGCATTTCTCCGCGGTTTTACCGCGGTTTGGCTCCGCCGACACCTTCCATTCCAGGGCAAGATTAAGACCGGCCTGCGGCCCACTTCCCGGGAAGGCGAGCACGGCGAGTTTGCGAGTTGTTTTTTCTTGGGTTCTACAGTGTATAATCAATATATACATATATAGAATGGAGTGGGATGGATGTTTATTGCTAAGGGTTTTGATGAGCTGACGCGTGAGGAGTTGTATGAGATTCTTCGGGCGCGGGTGGATGTGTTTGTGGTGGAGCAGCATTGTCCGCATCCGGAGCTGGATGGGGTGGATTATGACAGTCTTCATGTGTTCTGTGTGAAGGATGGAGCGGTGGCTGCGTATCTTCGTGCGTTTCCTCGTGAGGGAGAGCCCGGGGTGATCCAGGTGGGCCGTGTGCTGACGCGTGAGCGCGGGACGGGGCTTGGGGGCGAGCTTCTTCATGCAGGGCTTGAGGAGATCAAGAAGCGGTATTCGCCGAAGGAAATTTTCCTTGAGGCGCAGACGTATGCGATGGGGTTCTATGCGCGCGAGGGTTTCGTGAAGGCTTCGGAGGAGTTCTTTGAGGACGGGATCCCGCATACGGCGATGCGTCTTCGTTTGGAGGAGTAAGGAGGTCTTATGGACTTCAGCAGTGTGTTCAGGACGCATGATTTCTTGGAGGATGCGGCGGTTTCTTATGGCTTCAAGAAGAAGGGCGGCGTTTTCACGCTGGAGCGCGCTCTTCCGGAGACGGATGGACTGGCGGCGGTTGTCACTGTCCATGGCAGGGAAATGACGGTGTCGGTGGTGGAGCTGCCGGACCGTGTGCCGTATGCGCTTTTCGAGGTGGAGTCGGCGGAAGGGGCTTTCGTCGACCGCGTGCGCCAGGAGGCGGAGAATCTCGTCCGCGATGTGGTGGAGAATTGTTTCTTCGATTCGGATGTGCGGAGCCGGCTTCTTTCGTACGTGAAGGAAAGGTACGGGACGGAGCAGGAGAATCTCCGGGTGATTTACAAGGATTACTGCACGCTCCGCGAGCACGGGACGAAGAAATGGTACGGGCTTTTCATGCGCATTCCGTGGACGTCGCTCCATGTGGAGAGGAAGGGCATGACGGAGGTCCTGAATGTGAAGGCGGATCCGGAGGAAATCCAGCGGCTGATCGATCATGACCGGTATTTCCCGGCGTACCATATGGACAAGGTGCACTGGATCAGCATTCTTCTGGACAAGGAAACGGATATGGATGCGGCGAAGCGGATGCTGGATGAGAGTTATGCTCTCGTGGAGAAGTCCGGCAGGAAGGGCCGCAGGAAAGTCAAGAAATAAGGGGAGGGGAAATTTATGATACAGGTCGCGCAGCTGAATTTCAGGGAGATGGAGCACCAGATCTGCCTGCTTGGGATAAATCAGACGATTTCGGGCTTGCTGTACGCAGGGGGCATGGATGCGCCGGAGGATGGCGGTGTGCTGGCGTACGGGTATGTCGATACGGAGGGCGGTTTCACTTTTGAAATCCTCGCTCCTGCAAAGGTAGAGGGGGACAAGATCATTCCTCTTCCGGGAGTTCCGGATATGATGGTGAAGCTGCGCAAGGAACAGGCGAATGAATGCAGCATCCGTCTCGGTCTGGTGGTGGACAGGACGCCGTATGAGAGGAAAATCGCCGTCATCAACGAAGCGTATGCGCCATCCGAAGATGTGGCGGCCATCCGCAGTGTCGACCTCATCGACGACTCCAGGCATCCTGACCATCCTGACGATATTCTCGTCATCTTCCTGAAGGACGATTACAAACCAGAGGGCTGCTGGGTGAGGAGCATGGAAGTCGAAGAGGGGCGCTGCATAGGAAAGCTCCTGAATGAACCTGACCAGGACTATGGTGTCCATGAGAATGATTTCATTCCTTTTGATATCGTAAAAGAAGGAGAGGATTACTTCTGCATTAGCAGGTTTTGAGGGGGATTATTGAAACCGTACAACATGATAAAACCATACAGCCGCCTTGCAGGCTGGGAACTACTGTATCCGTCGCCTCCGGCGACACCTTCTCCTTTCGGAGCAAGGTTAACACCCTTAAACCTCGCTGCGCTCGAAAAGAAAAGCAAATCCGCCTGTGGCTGAAAGAAAATCAAAGCCATGCGTTTCGCTTTCCTTTCGATGTCCTCTTTTTGCTTTCTGTTTGATATTGAATATTTTTTGCAAATGGTATACTTTAGTAGTATATCTTTTTGTTTTATGCGGGATTATAGTCAGAGCAGGTTACAGTGGAGAGGAGGAGTAAAGATTAACGGAATTTTATAATATAGATAGATGTCTATCCTTTTATTAAATTTTATTAAACATCGCAAAAGTACTATTAGCAAAAGTACTATTAATTTATAGAAAAATAATGTAAAATAAAGCGCAATTGATTAGCAGCTGGTTATGGGCGAGGCCCGCTTTATGGCAGGAGGATAAAAGGTGAATAGTTCCTGGTTAATGGATGCCGGTATTTTCGTGGTTTCTTTTGGCACAGCATTTTACGTGCTCGGCAGGCTGGGAAGGAAGCAGGCGGCTAAGGCCGTGAAGAAGGCGGATACGAAGGTCCGCAGCGCAGCAGAGGAGAGGGAAGCAGCGAGGAAGTCGGCTGATCTGACCATCCGTCAGCTGGGCAATGAGAAACTTGCCGTAATTACCGGGGATCTCACGACGTTTACTGAGATTTTTAGCAAGATTGAAAATGTGGATTTTGAAGCTGGCAGCAGGGCTGCTGAAATGGCTGATTTTGTTCCGGGAGGGGATGAGAACAGAAGGCTTCAGGCAGGAATTGCCAGGATCAGGAGACTTGAGAGAAATGACGATCCTGATTTAAGAGGACTTCGCATCCGTGCGCTGGGTGTTTCTGATGCGGAGACACTTTTTGAAAGGGCATCGGGGAAGAATGAAATTTCCTATAGTTCTTCGATCAATGCGACTGTCAAATGGCTGATGACGGGCAAGGTGGAAGGCGATGTCTTCGGACCGGATGCGAATAATTCCGTCTTCGTCGGCTTCGGCGATGGTCCGTCTCATACGAGGGGCGAGAAAAAAGCATCGAGCTTCCGCACGAAGATGTATCCGCAGGAAGCGGAACAGTTCGAAGCGGAATCCAAGGTTGTTGCCCGCCTCGCTGTCCAGCTCTGCACTCTGGCGGAGGGTCAGAGGAAGGTGCTGGAAAGCAACACGAAGAATTTCCATGCCCGTGTCAAAGCGCTGAAGCGTATCGTCGATCAGGAAGGGTATGACTGGAACAAGTACGGCAAAGAGGATAGAAGAATCATCGCCCTCGCTGCCCGCCAGGCCAGAAATATCTCCGTGATCGTCACCATGGGTCTTCTCCACGATGACGGTTCGATCAATAGAGAAATCCTCGGCGTCATTTCACTCCTGAAATTCAACGAGGAAGAAGAATAAATAGGGGAAGAGCTATGAAAAATGTGGACCATTTTTCATAGCTCTTTTTGCGTGGGGGATGAGGGAAGATTAAAACCATACGACCTCGCTTCGCTCGAGAAACCTTTTTATAAAAACCAATGAATACTGCACCCCTTCCTCTGGCAACAGTAAGAAGATAAGCCAGACGCCTTCCCCGCTGGGGCAGGTCAAAGGCCTCCATTACGGCGTCATTTGATAGTATCGAATGAGCATCTTACGGTTTTCATTTATGGTAAACGTATTAAGTCACCATTGATAATATTGGTATTGAATGATTGCGGAAGGTTTTAACCTGCCCGTCTGGTTTCTCCACTCAAAAAGCGGTCTCTTGCGAGACCGCTTTCTACTTTCCTGTTTCACTTTCTTTATTTTATTTCCCGAGTTTTCTTTCTGCTTCTTCTTTGTCAGCCGGGACGATGATGGGGCTGGAGATGAGGTTGATGATGTCGGCTTTGGCTTTTTCGAGGATGCCGATTTTCATTTCGATCTGCGGGATGGTGCCTTCGGGGATCGGGCCTTCGTCTACTTCGGTGAGGTCGGATTCTTTGAGTCTGAAGGGCTGGACTCCGATGGTGACGCTCTGGAGGGCAGCGAGGCGGAATTCGAGGTTGGCTGTGTTGGCTTCTTCGAGGAGGGCTGCTGCTTTTTCTTCGTTTCCTTCTTTCTTGACTTCAGCGAGGGACTGTTTCAGTTCTTCGATTCTTTCGCTGAGGAGTCTGTGGATGAGGGGAGCGGAGGTTTCCATGGACGGGGCTCTTCTTGCCGGGAAGATGGTGACGTCTTCGCGGAGGAGCGGTTTGTAGGTGGTCTGGAGAATGCGGCCTTTCTTGGTGAGGAAGTCGGTGCCTGTGATGTACTTGGCTTCTTTCAGTGCTTTTTCCACGATGGCAGGGTCGGTGTCTTCGAAGGTGATTCTTTCGAAGGCAGAGGCGTTCAGGTGGGCGTCGACGCATTGTTCGAGTAAGTGGTCGGCGAAGGGACGGGTGTCGTTGAAGACGTAGAGTGTCTCTCCTTCGGGGACTTTGTTCAGGACGAAGAAGTGTTCAGAGACGACTTCGAGGTGCAGGGGGAAGAGGTTTTCTTCCGGGATGACGGTGAGGAGCTGAGATGCTTCTGTGTCTTCGCAGATGTAGAGTGCATCTTTCCTTGCTTCTTTGATGTCTGCCGTCAGGACGGCCTCGACGGGGTAGTAGGTGCCGATGAGGTTGGTGACGATGAATTGGAGTTCGTCTTTGGATGCCTGGGTTCTTCCAGCGGCAATGAGTACGGGATGGTTCATGATGATGTCCTTTCTTTTCCTTGGTTTCTTATATATGACCGGATCCTTATGGATGCGGGTTGTTGTCTGGGGAAATGGCCTCTTCCCGGGCGTTCTGCATGGCTTTTTCTATAGCGCTTGCTTGCTGCCGCAGGCGGCCCCGGATGATTTTTATGAGTTCTGCGTTTTCTTCAAGTTCTTTCGCAGGTGGTTTGTAGGTTTCCTTTTCCTTGGCGGGAAGGCGGGAGGCTCCTTCCAGGAGGGCTATCCTGCAGGCGCGTTCAAAGCACTGGATGGCGCTTGCTATTTCTTCCCTGGCTATTTCCTTTTCGTCCGGGCTCTCCGCTTTCCGGAGGAGTTCTTTCAGCTCGCGCTCTCTTCTTGCAGCAAGGGCAAGGATGAGGCGGAGCGAGGAGTCGAAGGTGGGAACGCGGCTGGCGGGGAGGATGCTCACATCTTTTGGGAGGGATTCTTTGTAGGGGCTCTCGCAGAGAATTGAACCTTCTCCGGTAAAGCAGCTGGCGCCGGTGATATACCTGGCCTTTCCAAGGAGGGAAAGGACTGTTTCTTCAGGCATGTCTTCATAGGAAATCGCGGTGTACGGGTGATTTCCCCGGATGCGGTCCTTCATCTGCCCGATGAAGCGCTCGGCGTAGGCTTTGCGGTTATTGAAGACGGAAATGGGTGCTCCTTCGGGGACCCTGGCAGTCATGGCGAGGAAGAATTCCGCGGCGGGCTGCATATCGAGAAGGAAGGTCTTTTCCTTGGGAAGGAAACGGGAAACGTGCGGGTACTGGATGGGTGCCGCTATCCAGCAGGCGTCTTTTTCCGGATCTTCCCTCGCGGCGTCTTCGGTGAGGGCTTCCCTGACGGGATAAGTATCTCCGAAGAGGCGCCTGATGGCTGTATGGAGTTCGGCGGAGACGAGCGGGCTCGTGCCGAATACGACGAGTTCTGGTTTCATGGCCGTCTCCTTTCAGTTGATGGAATCCGAGAATGCCCGCGCGGCTCTGGATGGTGTCCGTCTGGCGTTTTCTGCATAGACGGGACTGATGACGATCTCGGGCGCAAGCGGGATTTCTGCAAGGCGGCTGTCTCCTTCGAAGATGGATGCGGGGAGAATGGCCGCGCTGTCCATGGCAAGGAGGAGTCCCCGGATGGTGTCGGCGCTTCCTGCTGTGAGGACGCGGTGCACGCGGCTCAGGGTCTCATTCCTTTTCCGAAGTCTTCGGGGAGGAACAAGGCCATGCCTTCGAGGTCGTCCCATGAGGCGCTCTTCTTTTCTGCGAGCGGATGGCTCTTTGGAAGGATGAGGGCGAGCGGGACTTCGGCGAGGGGATGGATGTCATACCCGGCGCCAGGGTCTTCGGGAAGGAAGGCTCCGTCGAGTTCGCCTTTTTCCAGGAGGGCGGCGACCGCCTCTGCCGGTCCTTCCTGCACGCGGCACTCGATGCCCGGATGGTCCGAAAGGAAGCGGGCGATGAGGGAAAGGACGGATGGCAGTGACAGGAAGGAGGAAATCCCGATGGCAAGGGTGCCGCTGCTCAGGGATTTCATGGCGTCCATGTCGCATATGGTCGTGACGACGCCTTTCATGATTTCCTCGACGTGGGCGGAGAAGATCCTGCCTTCGGCCGTGAGGGATGCTTTTCCCTGGGAGCGGTCGAAGAGGGTGATGCCAAGCTCGCTTTCCAGGCTTCGGATGGCGCTGGTCACAGCGGGCTGGGAGACGTAGAGGTGCTCGGCGGCGCGCGTGAAGCTTCCTGCGTTCTTGACGGCGAGGAAGTACTCGAGTTGGCGGAATTCCATAGGCTGCTCCTTTCCTGTTTCTTTTATTATTATAACAAGTATGAATGTAAACTGTTGGGAATGTTATTGAAAATATACGAAAAAGAGAGGATTCGGCTGTTTCTTTATCAATTTTGTATAACTTGCCATAAATCCGGCTTATGAAGCGATAAGGAACGGGTATTTCACGGGCGGGCGAAATGGGGGTAGGATATAGGAAAGAGAGGCGCGGGGGTTCCGCGCAGGAGGAGGCTGTGATGGCTAGCATGATGGAAGACAGCAGGGTGCTGGGATTTCTTTTCGGAACGGATGAAATGAGAGCGGTGTGGAGTGAGAAGAACTGGGTGCAGAAGTGGCTCGACACGGAAGCGGCGCTGGCAAGGGCGCAGGGAGAGCTGGGCGTGATTCCCAGGGAAACGGCGGATGTAATCGTCAGCCACGCACGCGCTGAGGAAATCGACATGGATGCTCTGGCGGAGGGCTTCAGAAGCTCGATCACGATCGTGCCGCTTCTCAATGCGTTCAAGAAGAGCCTTCCGAGCGATGCTGGCGAGTACGTCCACTGGGGCGCGACGAGCCAGGATATCTATGACACGGGCCTCGTCCTCATGGAGAGGGAAGCGTGCTCCATCATCCTGCGCGATGCGAAGGCCTGTCTTTCCGCGATCCTTGCGCTCGTGAAGAAGTACAGGGATACGCCGGAAGCAGGAAGGACGCACGTCGTCCATGCCATCCCGATCACCTTCGGTTTCAAGGCAGCCGGCTGGGCGGATGAGCTGAAAAGGGAAATCGAGCGTTTCAAGGAAATGGAAAAGCGCGCCTTCGTCCTGGAAATGGGCGGCGCTGTCGGAACGCTTGCCTCGCAGCCGGAAAAGGGCCTCGAGACGCAGGAAAAAATGGCAGAAATCCTGGGCCTTCGCGTGCCGCTCATCGCATGGCATACGGCGAGAGACAATCAGGCAGAACTTGCGAGCGACCTTGCTCTCCTTGCAGGCACCATGGGCCGCATCTGCTATGAAATATTCACTCTGCAGCGGACGGAAATCCTCGAGCTTGAAGAACCCTTCTTCAAAGGGAAGATCGGCTCCTCCACCATGCCGCACAAGAGAAACCCGGCCGTCCTTGAAAACGTCCTCGCGCTTCTTAGGAACGTCAGGACCACGGCGCCCGCCATCGTCGAGAGCATGATCTCTGAAAACGAAAGAGACTGGGGCTGCTTCATCTCCGAATGGGAAGGTCTGCCCCGAGCCTTCGTCCTCATGGCGACCGCCCTTGAAAAAGCAAGGTACATCCTCGAGAATCTCATCGTCTACGAAGACCACATGAAAAAGAACCTCTTCCTCCAGAAGGGCCTCATGATGAGCGAATGTGTCATGATGCACCTCGCCAGAAAACTCGGCCGCCTCACCGCCCATCACATCGTCTACGATGCCTGCATGGAAGCCTACGAAAAGGAAATCCCCCTGAAGGACGTCCTCATGAAGACCAAGGTCGTCACGGATGATTTCACCGAAGAAGAAATCGACACCATGCTGAATCCGGAACAATACTTAGGCCTCGCGCCCATATTCTGCGACAGGGTCCTCGAAGCGTATAAAGAATATATGGAATAAAGATAATAAAGGAAGAAGGAGCTGTGGCGAAATGTGCAATCATTTCGCCACAGCTCCTTTTGCATTGTTTATATTCGATGGGGGGGATTATCCAACACATTTATATATCTGTTTTATCTGAAAACCTCAAAACCTCAAAACCTCAAAACCTCAA
>NZ_FR896435.1:0-1064 GCF_000435155.1 Dialister sp. CAG:357
CAAAATGATTAACCATTTTGTCACAGCCCCTTTTAAGTCTTGGTCTGCTGGATGTAACTTTCATCTCTCATGAACTGCTTGGTCATATCCATCTGGAACTGGAGCGGTTTTCCTTCTGCCCGGAATTCCACGCGTTTTATATTGGGGAATTCGGTCAGCGTATCAACCGTCATAGCGATGAAAAGGGATTCCGATGTTCCGCCTTTGATCTGGTTGACCTCACCCGTGAAGTTGGCGATAGCCGTTCCGTCCTGAATGGACAGGTCCTTCAGATGAGTGCCGGCAGGGATGAACGGATACTTGGCTTTCCTGTCATACCTGATCATCTCTTCGACTGCATTCTTGGCTGTGTGATCTTCCGCCTTCACCTTGATGGAAACAGGGAGAATATGAAGAGCATCATCTGTCGGCCTGTAAAATACGAGTGTCGAAGATTCCTTGGCCGGAACAGATGACGAATTGGCCGATGCAGAAAGAGCTGATGCATTGGAAGCTGGTTTCGATCCGCTGTCAGGGGAACATCCGGCAAGAACCATGGATAAAATGAGCGCTGAAGCTAAGGCTATTTTTTTTCTCATGGGACCTCCTTTATTCTATAGCAGAGAAATAACTTACAAGGCCGTCAAACAGGCTCTGAGCCATGCTCTTGGGCGCCCAGCTCGAAGTCAGCATCTGGACCCTGTGATTGTTTGTAATGAAACCGACTTCCATCAGGACAGACGGCATGGCGGTATGAACATTGACATAAAAGTCATTGGAACGTACGCCTCTGTCCGGGATGGATAAAGAGTTGATGGTTGCCTGATGCATCATTTGCGCCAGAAGCAGATCGTTGGCGCTTTTTCCATTGTAGTAAGCAGTGATTCCATCAATGCTGGAATTGGCAAAAGAATCAATGTGGATGGATACGAAGGCGTCTGCATGGGCTTCATTAGCGACATCGCAGCGAGCCTGAAGTTCTGTCGTTGCATCAGCCCATGGACCGTAGACATCTTTGTCTGTGGAACGTGTCATGACAACCTTGGCGCCAGCGGATGTCAGAAGATCCCTGAGCGGAAGAGCGG
>NZ_FR896435.1:1087-27213 GCF_000435155.1 Dialister sp. CAG:357
AAGAGCGATGGAGAGGGTGATATCCTTCTCATAAATATCCTTTTTGTCAAGGTGTCCGATAGCACCGGTATCTGTTCCGCCATGTCCCGGGTCAAGACAAATAATTTTACCTTTCAGGACGTCTTTCGCTTTGTCAGAGACATCATACGTCTTGGCAGAAGGAGCAGCCACAGCAGGTGTTGAAACACTCTTGGCCGGTTTTGTGTAAGTCTGTTTTGCTCCCGGAATCGGTATATCTACGACTAAACGATGAGGCTTGTTCAATTTGCTGTCCGGACGAAGCGCAAAAACACGGATGTCATCCATCTTCTGTGATTTGGATAAGGCGACATCCAGGTATGTGTCTCCATCCTTTTCGGACAATGTCGCAAAATCAACTGCCCTTTTATCCATATTGTCAAACTGGGAAGCCGTGCCGCCTTTACTGGTATTTCTTAAGATGACCTCTAAATTTTTGCCGGAATCATCCATTGCGGCTTCTGCATGAACCGCTTTGGATAAATCCATGACGATCCGGACGAAAGGCGGATTTCCATCATTCCTGGATGTCCAGCGGAAATCGGTCAATTGCGCATCCTTTGCCAAAGATGTGGATCCGAACGGTATCAGAAGAAGTACCAAGAGAGGAATAAGTAACTTAAACAGATTCTTCATATTTAATCCTTTCTGGTAATAAACCACGTTCCCGTAATCCGGGATTCATTACTTTCATTTGCGTGACATAATTTATTATAGCACGATTGATGTTGATTCCCAAAAACCAATCTTTAAAAAGAGCCCGCGGCATATAGTATTTTACGATTAAAGAGGAGCATCCCATACAAAATATTTCTTGCTGAATCGTGCAATTAAGGGTGCTCCATTCTGGATTGATAAGGCTGAATATGCAGAGTTTATGGAAAATTTCATGAAAGAATTTTGTTTTATTATTGAATTCGTAGTAAAATGTACTATGTATTGTCAAAATAGGTGTAATGTAAGTTTCAATACCAGAAGGAGACTTAGAAATTGAAGATATCTTTGAAAAGCTGGCAAAAGGCAGCGCTCGTTGCCGCAGCAGCTTTGCTGTCTGTATCCTGTTTTGCTCTGGATGGTTTTAGCGGAAATGCTGCAGGAAAACCTGAAGCTGTTGCAGCATCTACAGTGCCGGCTGCTGCATCTAAAAGTACGGCGGCATTAAAGCCTGGAGAAGCGGTTGTCCACAGAGGACCGGATGTCAAGTATACGGTTCCCGAGGGCGTTTCCATCCTGATGTACCATATGATCGGGAACCAGTCAGGCAACGCAGCTATTATGAGTGAAGCAAACCTGAGAATTCAAATGAATTATCTTCGTGATCATGGATATCATCCGATTACCATGAAGGAACTGTATGACTATGTCACAAAGGGCGCTCCACTTCCGGAAAAGCCGGTCTGCATCACTTTTGATGATGGGTATCTGGACAGTTATACGGTCGTTTATCCTCTGATGAAAGAGTACGGATTCCCATGGACACTCTTCCTTGTTACTGATGACGTGGGCAAGCCCTATAACCGCATGACCTGGGATCAGCTGCGCGAAATGGCAAACAGCCACACTGTTACGATTGCCAACCATACGCTTTCTCATCCAAAGCTGCACAATCTCAAGACCAGAGCGGAAAAAGAACGTGAAATCGTAGGTGCCAATCAGGCTCTGAAGTATCAGCTTGGGATAGATAATGTCTGGCTTGCATATCCGTATGGCGATTATGATGATGAAGTCATTGATGTATGCAAGAAAGCAGGCATCAAGATGGCAGTTACTACAGATGCAGGGCGCGCACATGTAGGCAGCTATCCGTTTGAATTAAAACGCGCTTATATCGGAAATGACATTTCACTGGCACGCTTCTCGGAACGCTTGAGTAAGGATAATTATTCTACTGTTTAATGGTTGCAGAAACGTTTAGGAGAGAGAATGAAACGTATTTTTAATAATATTGTTGTAAAGTTCGTCATAATCACACTTTTGTTTTTCCTGTTCACATCGCCGATCGTCGTACTGTTCGGACCTTTCCCGAATCTGAAGAGGGCCGTAGTCGGTGCGATCATGCGCTCCCGCCATCCGCAGTACATTACCTGGCTGTATAACAAGGATGAACTGAACCAGATTCTCGGAACTGTGACAACGACAGACACGCAGAAAGTTTTCTCGTTCAAGCTTCGTACAGATCCCACTTTGAATTTGAAGAAGATTGAAACGTCAAGATTTGTCGGATACCTTCTTGAAATTCCGAACCCGACGCGCGTTCAGGTGGCAATGGCTGAGGATATCAACGAGAAGGGGGATACGACAAGCAATATTGCAAAGAAGAACAATGCCGTGGCAGCCATTAACGGCGGCGGATTCTATGATCCGAACGGCACGGGGACAGGCAGGCTTCCTTACGGATTTATTCTCCATGAAGGGAAGTACCTTTTAGGACAGCAGGTCGATGATAAGGAAAAGGTCGATTTTGTTGGCCTGACCAAGAGCGGAAACCTGATAGCCGGCAACTACAATAAGAAGCAGCTGAGTGATCTGGGGGCTGTTGAAGGACTGACCTTCGGACCGCCGCTTATCATTAACGGTGAAAAAGTAATTAAAAACGGCGATGGCGGATGGGGTATTTCACCACGATCTGCTATCGGGCAGAAGAAAGACGGAACAATCATGTTCCTCGTTATTGATGGAAGACAGCCAGGATACAGCATAGGGGCAACACTCGTGGATGCGCAGAACATGATGTATGAAAACGGCGCTTATATTGCCGCCAACCTTGACGGCGGTTCTTCTACCACGCTCTACTATAATGGCAAGGTAGTCAATAAACCTGCCGACCTTTTAGGCGAAAGAATGATTCCGACCGCGTTTATCGTTAAATAAGGAGGAGCAGATTGAAAAATAAAATTACGAAATTTATGATTTGCTTTGCTCTTGGATTAACGGTTCAGGCAGGCGCCTACCTTTACATGGACAGGGTCTTATTTGCACCGCTTGCAAGCGGAGACTACGACATGTCCGATGTAAAGGATAAAGTAGCAGAAGCAGCAGAAAAAGAAGGGAAAAAGACTTTCTCCAAGGTAAACGTCAAGGGGAAAGCGTATTATTCCTACGATTACAAGTACATGGCTGACGTAACAGCTGACTCGGTCACCATTTATAAAGCTGAAGACCTCAGCAATCCGCAGAAGGTGGATCTGAAGAATCAGGGCGTATCCTTCTTCGAATGGATGCCTGACCGCAATCTGGCACTGATGGCGCTGTATCCTATTCACTGGAATGGCGGGCGCTGGGACGTGACGCTGGCCCGTTACAATCCTGAAGGTACGACTCATGAGTCAGATGCACCGATCAGGGATCTTCCGCGTGATGCCAAAATCGTATCCGTTGCTTATTCTACAGCGACCAATGCAGTTTACATGAAGATGGAAGTCGGAAGGGGACTGTACCGTATTTACCGTACGGATGCCAACTATGACACACGCCGTATTTACGTGCAGACCTCCCATATCGGCAAGATTGCTGTATTCTATGATGAAGACAGACTCTTCTACGACGACAGCCAGAAGGGCATCATGTATACATTTAACGGCGATGACAGCTCCTGGCGCGTCATTTCACCTTCTGGTGCTTTCCGCCTCGTAGGTCTTGGCGATGACAAGACAATTTATGCCGCCAAGATTAATTCAAAGGGAGAAGCCGTCGCGTATTATACGGGCAAGCTCGGAGTAGGCTTCAAAGAAGTAAAGGCACTCCCGTCACCTGTTGATTTCAACTCTGTCACAGTGCATATGATCCATGAAGCAGCTCTTCAGGCGGCTTCCGCTTCGACAAAATAGTGAAATATGAGCCTTTCTCAGGCAGCAAAAACCGTACCGGCAAAAAATCAAAGCCGGTACGGTTTTTTATTGAAATCTTGTGAATCGGTATGTGCATAGAAAGAAAATAACAAAAGAAAATGAATTTATTTTATCAAGATTAAAAATGAGTGCAAAAGAAAATATCCGGAGAAAATTAAGTGTCATTGCCGGGTTTAAATGGTATAATGAATCGGATATATATTTATAGTCAGGAAGGGAGAGCGAGCATGGAAGAAGAAAAGGAAATCTATAAAGCGGATGATCGTCTGATCGTAGCGCTTGACGTAGATTCTTTTGACAGTATGAAAGCGCTTGTTGATGAGTTAGGTGATCTGGTTTCCTATTATAAAGTAGGAATGGAACTCTATTATAGTGCCGGCAGCGCAACGATCCATTATTTGAAGGAACATGGGAAAAAGGTGTTCCTGGATCTAAAGCTGCATGACATTCCGAATACGGTGGGACACAGCGTCGCTTCCGTTACCAGATTAGGCGTAAATCTTATTACGGTCCATGCTGGAGGTGGAAGAGCCATGATGCAGGCTGCTGCGCGTTATGCCAAAATAACCGCTGATGAATTAGAAGTGGAAAGACCAAAGATTCTGGCAGTAACAGTTCTTACCAGCTTTGATGATAAAGGCTGGCAGGAAATCGGAGGACATCTTCCGATCCAGGATCATGTACTTGAACTGGCATCCCTTGCCAAGGAGGCAGGCGTTGACGGTGTCGTAGCATCCCCGAAGGAAGCAACTTCCATCCGTGAGATGGCTGGAGATGATTTTCTCATCGTTACGCCGGGCATACGTCCTGCATTTGCACAGACGGATGACCAGAAGCGTATAGCAACGCCATCCCAGGCATTTAAAGACGGAGCTTCAATGCTGGTCATTGGCCGTCCTATTACACAGGCAATTGATCCGAAGGCAGCAACCCGCCTGATTTTAAAAGAGATAAAGGAGAATGCATGATGAATGAGAAGGAAGTAGAAACTTTACTAAAGGAAACCAAAGCTATTTTAGAGGGACATTTTCTTCTGACCAGCGGCCTCCACAGCCCGCTTTATGTAGAAAAATTCAACGTTCTCCAGCATCCTGAATACACAGAAAAACTTTGCAGGGAAATTGCAGAACATTTCAAGGACCAGGGAATCGAAACAGTTATCGGACCGGCTACCGGCGGAATTATCCTCTCGCAGGTTACTGCAAGAATCCTTGGAGTCAGATCCATTTTTACAGAACGTGAAAATGGCAAGATGACACTCAGACGCGGATTCACCATTGCGCCAGGTGAAAAAGTGCTGATTGTTGAAGATATCGTTACCACCGGCAGCTCCATCAAAGAAGTCGTGGATGTAGTCAATAAGGCAGGCGGAGATATCGTAGGCATCGGCCTTCTGGTCAACCGCTCCGGCGGCAAGGCAGACTTTGGAGTTCCACAGGAAAAAGTGTTCCCGCTCCTGAATCTGACAGTCCCGACCTATGATCCGAAAGACTGCCCGCTGTGCAAGGCCGGAGTTCCTCTGACTGAACGCGGAAGCCATCACTTGGAAAAATAATCAGGATAGAAAAATCAAAGCAATAAAAAATGTCCGGTCTGAGCCGGACGTTTTTTATTTTCGTTATGCTTGTTTCTTTACCTGTTCAACAGGGATTGTCTTATCAGAGGCATCCGTCGGGATTGTTTCATCAACCGGATCCTGGGTGAGTTCCTGAATCAGATCGTGGACGGTTGTGATTTTGTCGATCTTCCACGAATTAGCACCGGAAAATACCAGACCATGATCGACATCTCCGCGGACGGCACGGATCAGTGCCATGGAGATGCAGTAGGGGGTAGTAGCCGGATCGCAGGTCTTCAGGCAGTGGAAGCAGTTGGTGACCGGAATTCTGTACTGGCGGAAAGCTTTGACAAAAGGATTCAGCAGAGCGCGTCCCGGCATATGGACCGGACTCTGAACGATGGTAACATCGCCTTCCTTTGCTTTGACGTACATATTCTTAAACGCATCAGAAGCATCGCATTCCTTGGTAGCAACAAAGCGCGTAGCCATCTGTACGCCGGAAAGACCCAGCGAGAGGTAGTGTTCAATGTCCTTCTTATCGAAAATGCCGCCGCCGAAAACAACGGGGATTTTCTTGTTGAATTTCTCTTCAAATTCTTTGACGACATCAAGAATTTCCTCGATTTCCTTTTCGTAGCCGTCACTCTCATGCATTTTCACCTGTTCGCGGGTATAGCCGAGATGGCCGCCAGCCTTAGGTCCTTCAATAACAATCATATCGGCTGTGCGGTGATGATGTCTTTCCCAAAGACGGAGAATGACGCGTGCTGCCTTCGGGGAACCGATAATCGGTGCGATTTTGGTGGAAGTGCCTTCAACGCAGTCCGGAAGGTCAGATGGAAGGCCAGCACCGGAGAAAATGATATTGGCGCCGTTTTCAACAGCACAGCGTGCATAGTCTTCGTAATGCTGTCCGCGCCACATGATGTTGACACCTATGATACCGTCCCCGGCAATTTCGCGTGCTTTCTTCAGCTGTTTGGCGAGAGCTCTCTTGTTGGCCTCAACAGTATTGGTCATGAAGTCTGGTTCATTAAAACCGACCTGGGCAGCGGAAATGACACCTACGCCGCCTTCACGTGCGACTGCCCCGGCGAGACCGGAAAGGCTTACGCCGATTCCCATACCACCCTGGACGATCGGGACTCTGGCGGTTAATTCGCCAATGTGTAATGCGGGTAATTGCATATTATCACTCCTAAAAGATGCAAAAATACTTTCGAAATATATATACGATTAACAGAAAGTGTTTAACTAAGTTTAGCGATTAAAACTTGTGTTTTATATTCCGTGTTTATTGTAGTTTATGATAAGAAACGAAATAAGTCAATCATGATATTGAGAAAGAGACTGCCATAAGATTAAAACAAAAATAAAAATTAGTTTTAATTATCAAAATAAAATTTTCCCTTGAACCGCAGTGGGGCAAGGGAATTTTCTTCCTCCGCTAAGAATGACAGGTCCTCTATATTCAGGAAATCCAGGCAGATGAAAAGCATGCTGCCTGATGACTGTATATCTATTATACAATGAACCAGTTAAAAATTCATCGAGTTATAGCAAGACTTTCTTTGATTCAGAACATGGTTTTCCAAATCATGGCAAAACGGTGCGGGAATATGGATTGGAGGATAAAATTGCCAAAATATATCTTAAAATATATCTTTAAGAAACGGGAGGGCATGGAGACGAAAAAGGCAGGATTTACGGGCTTTGATGAATGCAGATGCACACTAGTTTTCAAAATAAGTTATACAGGACTTGCGTGATTGTGGTATAGTATTATCGGCAGGTGATATAAGGTGGGTGAAAACGTAAAATGGATAAAAATGCCAGAAGAGAAGAAATGCAGAAAATACTGCGTCAAAATCCGTGCCTGACAGATGAAGATCTGGCAAAGCATTTTTCTGTGTCCTCAGCAACGATCCGTCTGGATAGGCAGACGCTGGGGATTCCGCAAATGCGCGAACGGATGGAACAGCTCGTTTTCGGACATCCTTCCGAGTACGTTGAAGGTGTTCACGTATTGGATCTCGATGTCGGTGTGAAGGGTGTAGGCCTTTTCCGGACAACATCTGAAATGGCGGATTCAACAGGAGCAGTGGCAGGTGACAAACTTTATGGTGCAGCCTCAAATTTTGCAGAGAAGCTGGCTGGTGTCCCTTTTGCACCCACACAGGTCGGAAATATTAAATACAAAGTTCCGGTAAAGCCGAATACCGTTCTGGCCGTCAAGGGCAGAATCGTACTGATGAGAGGCAAGAAAAAGTACATATATATTGGATTTTTTGACGGCGACATAGAAGTTTACCGCGCGAAATTCATTATGGAGATTTTAAACTGATGGAGGCATTCCATGGAAAAAATAGCCGTTGACGCAATGGGCGGCGATTTTGCGCCGCTTGAAATTGTATTGGGCTCCATACAAGCCGTTAGAGAATTCAAGATTCCGGTTGTGCTTGTAGGGGACAAAGAACAGATTTTAACGATTCTGAAAAATAATCATGAAGAGAACAATCCTCTGATAGAAATTCACCATGCGTCTGAAGTCATTGAAATGGGAGAACATCCCGGACTGGCTTATCGTAAGAAGAAGGATGCATCTGTATCAGTCGGAGCCCGTCTTGTGAGAGCCAAGGAATGCGGAGCTCTCGTCGCTCCGGGATCTACTGGTGCAGCTGTCACTGCCGGACTTCTTGGAATCGGACGAATCAAGGGGATTGAACGTCCTGCCATACTGACTCCAATTCCAAATGAAAAGGGAAGGTACACTTACCTGATTGATTCAGGCGCAAGTGCCCAGCCCAAGGTAGAAACGTATGTCCAGAATGCAATATTGGGATATATTTATGCTTCTAAAGTGGCAGGCATCAAGAATCCGCGTATCGGTCTTTTGAACATCGGTGAAGAAGATACGAAGGGAAGCCCGCTTGTAACAGAAGCAAACAAAGTTCTTCAAAACCAGTCTATTATTCCTTTCTCGGGAAATGCAGAAGGAAGAGATATCATGACTGGAGAGTTTGATGTTGTCGTTACTGATGGATTCACAGGAAATGTTGTCCTTAAATTTGGCGAAGGCGCAGGCAAGCTTGTCAAGACATTGCTGAAAGACGCAGTGACTAAAGGCGGAATCCGAGCAAAGATCGGAGCGCTGCTTCTTGCTCCGGCACTGAAGAAATATCTGGCCAAACCTATGGATTACGCTGAATATGGCGGAGCTCCGCTTCTCGGTATCAACGGCGGACTGATTATCTGCCATGGTGCATCCAAAGCGAAGGCAATCAAAAATGCTATCCGCATGGCTGAAGATGTCTGCAAAGAGAATTTGGACAAGGTAGTCACTGAAACGCTGGCACAGCTGAATGAAAGCACAAAGGCAGAAAGCGAAGAGGAAAAGTCAGTAACAGATAAGGAGATTTAATATATGGCTGAGCTACGATTTGCCGGTATTCTTGGAACCGGCCACTACGCGCCAGAGAAAATCCTGTCAAATGCCGACTTGGAAAAGATGGTAGATACATCGGATGAATGGATCCGGACGCGGACAGGGATCGCAACGAGGCACATTGCTTCCGCATCGGAAACCACATCGGACCTTTGCGTGAAAGCAGCTGAAAAAGCGTTGGAGGCTGCGGGAAAAACAATTGATGATATTGATTTCATACTGGTCGCAACAGCTTCTCCTGACTACGTCGTGCCTTCTACAGCCTGCATGGTTCAGGACAAGATGGGTGCAAAACACGCAGGAGCCATGGATATCTCTGCAGGCTGCTCCGGATATATTTATGCGGTAGCATGCGCTTCAAACATGGTCAAGGCGGGCATGTATGATAATGTTCTGGTCATAGGTGCTGAAATTCTTTCCAGGCTTGTTGACTGGCAGGACCGTTCTACATGTATTCTCTTCGGCGATGGCGCAGGAGCAGCGGTCATTGGACAGGTGGATGAAGGCTACGGTCTTCTGGCATCTGAGCTTGGATCCGACGGAAGTCTTGGCAAGATTTTGAATATCCCGGCAAGCGGCGTGGCAGAACCTGTTACGCACAGAGCCATCGATTCGAAACGTATTTATATCCATATGGAAGGCTCGGAAGTGTTCAAGGCGGCTGTCCGTCATATGGGACAGACAACACTCAGCACTTTGGAAAAAGCAGGAATTACGAAGGAAGATATCAATATGTTCATTGCCCATCAGGCCAATGACAGGATCATCCAGTCTCTTGCCAAGAAACTCTCGATCCCGTCTGACCGGATGTATGTCAATGTTGACCGCTACGGCAATACGTCTGCAGCATCGGTCGGCATTGCTTTGGATGAGGCCGTCCGGGCAGGCCTGGTAAAACACGGGGACTATGTGGTCCTGACAGGCTTTGGAGCAGGTTTGACATGGGGCTGTGATGTCCTTCGCTGGATGTAACAGGAATTCCCATGATCCATTCGTTGGACTGATCGCCGCGATAATAAGACAATATTATATCTATAATATATAGTAAAAAGTAAGCTGTATTTACATGAGGTGATACGATGAAAATTGCATTTCTTTTCCCGGGACAAGGCTCACAGAAAGTAGGAATGGTGCATGATCTTTATGAAAAGTACGATTCTGTAAAATCGCTGATTCATGAAGCTGATGATACCCTTGGATTCTCCATTTCCAAAATGATGTTTGAAGGTCCGGACGCCGAACTGATGAAGACAGAATTTACACAGCCGGCCATTCTTACTGCCAGTGTTGCAGTATGGCAGGTACTTAAGGAAAACGGGATTGAAGCAGATATTGCTGCCGGACACAGTCTTGGCGAATACTCTGCCCTGGTAGCAGCAGGCGCACTTTCCTTTGCTGATGCCGTTCATACCGTTCATCTGCGCGGAGAATTCATGCAGGAAGCTGTACCGCTCGGAAAGGGTGCTATGGCTGCTGTCATCGGACTTACACCTGATGAAATCGTTAAGATCTGCGGAGATGTTTCTACCGAGGATGCACCTGTGCAGGCGGTTAATTTCAACTGCCCGGGACAGGTCGTCATTGCAGGTGAAGCAGGCGCAGTGGAAAAAGCATGCGGCGCACTTAAAGAAGCCGGAGCAAGAAGAGCAGTCATGCTTAAAGTCAGTGCTCCATTCCATTCGACTTTGATGGAACCGGCAGCAAAACGCCTGAAGGAAGTACTTGACACAATCTCAATTCATGATACACTGATTCCTGTCTTTGCAAATGTAAATGCAAAGGAAGAAACAAAGGCAGATGAGATCAGAAAGAATCTGGTGGATCAGGCTGCTCATGCAGTACACTGGGAAGAATCTGTAAGAAATATGATTGCCGGCGGTGTTGACTGCACTGTTGAAGTAGGACCTGGAACCGTGCTGTCCGGATTCATGAGAAAAATTGACCGCTCCGTCACCAATCTGCATGCTGAAGATATAGATACAATAAATGAAGTAGTTTCAACATTGAAGGGAGAATAATGATGGAGAATCTGGGAAAGACAGCACTTGTAACAGGAGCATCACGCGGTATCGGCAGAGCAATTGCTCTCATGCTCGCATCAAGAGGATATGCAGTAGCTCTCAACTATGCAGGAAGCCGCGAAGCTGCAGAAGCAGTAAAGACTGAAATCGAAAATGCCGGCGGAAAAGCATTCACCATTCAGGGAGATGTTTCAGTCAGCGAAGATGTCGATCGTATTTTCAAAACGATCAAGACAGAATTCGGCGGTCTCGATGTTCTTGTAAACAATGCAGGCATCAACAGAGATGCTCTTTTGATCCGCATGAAGGAAGAAAACTGGGATGCAGTCATTGCAACAGACTTGAAGAGCGTATTCCTTACGACTAAGGCTGCTGCTGCAATGATGATGCGCAAGAAAAATGGTGCAATCGTAAATATTTCTTCCGTCGTTGGTCTGACCGGAAACATCGGCCAGGCTAACTACGCTGCAGCCAAAGCAGGCATTGTAGGATTTACAAAAGCCTGCGCAAAGGAACTGGCAGCAAGAAATATCCGTGTAAATGCTGTGGCTCCAGGATTCATCGGTACAGATATGACCGACAAGATTCCTGAAGATCTCAAGGCTAATATGCTTCAGTCCATTCCACTGGGCCGTATGGGTCAGGCTGAAGACGTTGCAAAAGCGGTATGTTTCCTTGCATCTGATGAAGCAAGTTATATTACCGGACAAGTTTTGAATGTAGACGGCGGAATGGTTATGTAATATAATCTAAAAGGTACGAATACTTTGAAAGGTGGTGAAATCTCAATGAGCACATTTGACAGAGTCAAGAAAATCGTAGTTGATCAGCTCGGCGTTAACGAAGCTGACGTTACTATCGATTCCACTTTTATTGACGACCTGGGCGCTGATTCCCTCGATATTGTTGAATTGATCATGGCATTCGAAGAAGAATTCGATATTGAAATTCCGGATGATGCTGCTGAAAAGATCAAGACAGTAAAGAACGCTGTAGACTATATCGACAGCCAGATTCAGTAATAAGTAGTGAATTTGATATTCATAATGGAGCCGGGGAAGTATATTGCTTCCCCGGTAAACCAATATGATAAGGAAAATTGGGGAAAATGCCTCAAAAAAGCGGATTACGTATCTGCTGTCATCCGTTTTTTTGAGGTTTTGTCCTGGGATCGAATACATAATAATCATATTTTTTTAGTGAGGTGCTCCTTTATGGAAAAGAGAAGAGTCGTTATTACAGGGATGGGTGCAGTAACCCCTGTTGGTATTGGAACAGAAGAATTTTGGGATGCGCTGCTGGCAGGAAAATCCGGCATCGCTCCGATTACTGAATTTGATGCAACAGATTTCCCTGTAAAGATCGCAGGCGAAGTCAAAGGCTTTGATCCTGAAAAATATGTTGGAGATAAAAAAGCTGTACGTCACATGGACAGAAATGCCCAGTTCGCTGTAGCAGCAGCTAAGATGGCAGTTAACGATGCAAAGCTGGATATGGCTAATGAAGATCCAAACCGTGTAGGAACCATCATCGGAACGGGCATCGGCGGCATCAAGACAATGGAAGATACCGTACACCGCATCGATACCCGCGGTTCTGCAAAGGTCAACCCGTTTGCTGTACCGATGATGATTGCAAACATGGCTTCCGGCCAGATTTCCATTACATTCGGCCTGATGGGACCGGTACTTGCTGATGTAACAGCATGCGCTTCCGGCAACAATGCAATTGGAAGAGCAACAAGAATGATCCAGTACGGTGATGCCGATGTCATGTTTGCCGGCGGCACCGAAGCTGCAGTAGCGAAGACACCGATGGCTGGATTTGCTGCCATGAAAGCACTCTCCTCAAGAGACTGCCCTCCGGAAGAAGCATCCTGCCCGTTTGATATCAGACGTGACGGATTTGTTCTCAGTGAAGGCAGCGGCGTCCTGATTCTTGAAGAACTGGAACACGCTAAAAACAGAGGCGCACATATTTATGCTGAAGTTATCGGCTACGGCACAAATGGTGATGCATACCATATTACAGCTCCAAGACCGGATGGCGAACTTGCAGCACGCTGCATGCAGAAAGCTATCGATGATGCAGGAATTTCTCCGGAAGACATCGATTACATCAATGCGCATGGCACATCCACAGGTCTTAACGACAAGAACGAAACCAAGGCAATCAAGAAAGTACTTGGAAAACATGCCTATGATATCGTTGTCAATTCAACAAAATCCATGACAGGGCATCTTCTTGGCGCTGCAGGCGCAGTTGAAGCAATCGTCTGCGTCATGTCCATTATGAACAATAAGGTTCATCAGACACTGAACCTGGTTACTCCGGATCCGGAATGTGATCTTGACTACGCTCCGGAAGGCCCGAGAGACATGAAGGTTGATGTAACCATGTCCAATGCATTCGGCTTTGGCGGACATAATGCTGTTGTTATCCTGAGGCGCTATGAAGAATGAATCATTCGGAAATAAGACGGAAGGAACGTCTCGCAGAAGTGAGGGAATTTGCTGAAGAAAATCAGATTCCTGTGCAGAACATTCAGCTGCTAAATACTGCATTGACACATACGTCTTATGCGAATGAACATAAGAATGAAGTGATCCATGACAATGAGAGACTTGAGTTTTTAGGCGATGCAGTCCTGGATCTTGTTGTCGGTGAATATCTTTTTCTGCGTTTCCCGTCATGGCCGGAAGGCGAACTGACGAGAGCAAAAGCCAGTGCAGTATGCAAGCCGGCTTGTGCGGAATGTGCTGCCAAGTTTCAGGTAGGGAAGTACATGCGTCTTGGAAAGGGCGAAGAACTTTCCGGCGGGCGTACAAGGATTTCGATTCTTGGAGATGCCTTTGAAGCTGTTATCGGTGCCATCTATCTGGATAATAATTATGAAGTCGCTGCCCGTTTTATCCTGGGGCATCTGAAAAAGTTCCTTGATCTGATTGATCAGGGCGATTATGATCATGATTACAAATCCGATCTTCAGGAACTGGCGCAGAAGCACGGAGACGTGGATATCCGCTATGACGTTGTCAGGGATGAAGGCCCCGATCATGACAAGACCATTTGGATGAAGATCATGATTAATGGCAAAGACTTCGGTACGGGCGTTGGAAAAAATAAAAAGGAAGCAGCGCAGAAAGCTGCCAAGGAAGCAATAGAGCGTATCCATAAGGGAGAACGCTTTTAACGAAAATAAAAAGCTGTGAAAACGAATCATCATTTTCACAGCTTTTTTTGTTACATTGATTCATATTTAAGTAAGAAATCGAAGGCAGACGAAATCTTAATAATTCTCAGCTTTGATTTCGAAGAAAGATCTTGGGTGACCGCAGACAGGACATTCAATAGGAGCTTCTACAGATTCAACCGTGTATCCGCAGTTGGAGCAGATCCAGTGCTTCTTTTCACCTCTCTTGAACAACCTTTCGTTTTCTACATTGGCAAGCAGAAGCTAGTAGCGGGTTTCATGGGACTTTTCAATTTCGCCGACCTTGGAGAAAAGGAATGCAATCTGCGGGAAGCCTTCTTATTTAGCGGTTTCAGCAAATTCAGGATACATGGAGGTCCATTCATCGTGTTCGCCTTCGGCAGCCATCTCCAGATGTTCAGCGGTCGATTTTTTCAGATCTCCGACAAGCCAGAACTAGATCTTGGCATGTGCTCTTTCATTATTGGCTGTTTCTCTGAATAAGTCAGCAATCTGGCGGGAGCAGTCCGGATCCTTTTCAGCTTTATTGGCAAAAAGATTATATTTTACATGAGCCTGCGATTCACCGGCATATGCTGCACGCAGATTCTTTTCTGTTTCTGTGCCTTTGAGGCGCGCCATTTCTTCCGCAATCTTTTCTCTGTTCATGATATATTCTCCTTTACCCTAAAAAAACGAGCGGCTTTGCATATCCGCTTCTTTTATTTTCAGTATAGGTTCATTGGGTATTTATGTCAATTCATATATGACTTGCGGCCGGTTTGACAGGTGAATCGGCTATAAATTTGCCATTGGATGCTCTTAATTGAGACCTGAATACCATTATAGCTAAAAGGAATAGGTACATAACTTCCTAATACAAAAATCATATAAAAACTTGACTTTGTAAGCACAAAATTTACATACATTTTACACAGGTAAGGTAACATTGGAAATAGAGTAAATTTTTCATAAAATTAATAATAATATTAAAAAATGGAGGATATCCGATATCATGTTTAGTCTGGTTAACAAGCATGAAGAGTTCTTTGATTTTCTTGTGACAAATGCGGAATATTTCCACAAGGGAACTGTCATGGCAAAAGAGGTTCTTCAGGATCCTTCCAAGCTGGAACGTTATTCCAAAGAAGTAAAGAATCTGGAGCATTCCGCAGATCGTGTAACTCATGAAATTACTACCAAGATGCGTCATGTATTCATTACTCCGATTGACAGGGAAGACTTCTTCCTCTTGACCAGTACACTTGATGACTGCGTTGATGATGTACAGGATGTCGTATTGAGCCTGAAGCTTTATCATGCGGGAATTGGCTGGGAACTTCCGCTGCGTATGTCGGAAATCCTTATTGAAATGTCCAATGAACTGATTATCCTCTTCCGTCTTCTGAAAGATATAGACAAGAATGAAACTGAAATAGGGGAACGTACAAGAAAGATCAATTCGCTGGAAAGTGAAGGCGATGCTGTTTACAGAAATGCGATTTCAGATCTTTTTGACGGTACCCATGAAGTCATGGAAATCATACGGTGGAAGGAAATCATGGAAGCGATGGAAGATACCGCTAATCGTGCAGAGAAGGTGGGAAACCTGATTAAAGAGGTGGTCATGAAATATGCCTGATATCTACATGATTGGAGTCGTTATTGTATTGGCACTGTGCTTCGATTTCATCAACGGATTTCATGATACGGCCAATGCAATTGCCACCTGTGTTGCAACGCGCGCATTAAGTCCTCGTGTTGCGATCATTATGTCGGCTATATTGAACTTTGTTGGTGCAATGATTTCAACGGGCGTTGCTAAAACTATCGGCGGAGAGATAGTTACATCTCCTCACATGGTCGATTCTGTTGTTCTGGCTGCGGCTCTGGCATCTGCCATCCTCTGGAATCTCTTTACCTGGAGAATCGGGATGCCTTCGAGCTCCTCTCATGCACTGATCGGCGGCGTTATCGGCGCAGTCATCATTTCTTACGGAACGGGTGCCATTCATCTGGCCGGCGTTCTGACTATTGTTCTTGGCCTCGTCTGCTCGCCTGTAGTAGCACTTGTCATGGGTTACATCTTAATGACTCTTCTATACCTTGTTTTCCGCAACGTAGGCAAGTCCAGAGTCAACTATGTCTCTACCCATATTCAGATCCTTTCTGCCGCACTTATGGCATTTTCCCATGGTTCCAATGATGCTCAGAAATCCATGGGTATTATCACGCTGGCACTTCTTTCTGGCGGCTATATCGGAGCGCTTGAAGTTCCGTGGGAAGTAAAAGTTGCCTGCGCTCTTGCCATGTGCTTCGGAACAAGTATTGGCGGCTGGAAAATCATCCGTACTGTCGGCAATAAAATTTTCCGCATGCAGCCTGTCAACGGCCTTGCTGCAGACTTGAACTCTGCAACGATCATTTTTACAGCTACGATGCTTCATCTCCCGGTTTCCACAACGCATGTTGTTACCGGTTCCATTATGGGGGTCGGCTGGGCTAAAAGATTCCGTGCTGTTCACTGGAGCGTTGCTTATCAGATGGTATCTGCCTGGGTAATGACGATTCCGTGTACGGCAGCCGTCGGAGCATTCGTATATCTTGTAATCAGACATATTTATTAAATACAGAAGTACTGATCATAAAAGCACTGAGGCGTTCAAGTCACGGTGCTTTTTGTTTTCATTGTAGTTACAGAAACCTGATGGATATATTGCCATTATAATAGTGCTGTTTATGATAAAATAAGTATAAAAGTAAAATACGCAGGAGGAAATAAAGTGCTTATTCAGTGGTTCCCCGGTCATATGACCAAAACGAAGAGAATGATAGAAGAGCATTTGAAAGCAGTGGATGTCGTCGCCGAATTGCTCGATGCCAGAATCCCTGTTTCAAGTGCCAATCCCATGGTAGAAGAGCTTGTATCAGGAAAGCCCAGAATCATTATTTTAAACAAGGCGGATCTTGCCAACCCAAGAGCAACTGACCAGTGGATTTCATATTATGAAAAAAAGGGCATCCCCGTTTTGCCCATGAGTGTAGGAAACAGCAAGAACAAGAAAAAACTGCTGCAGGTTATCCGTGATACAGCAGAACCGATTCTTGCAAAATGGAAGAGGAGAGGAATGAAAAGCCGCTCTGTCCGTCTGATGATTTTGGGGATACCGAACGTAGGCAAGTCCTCATTGATTAATTTTCTTGCAGGAACAGCAGCGACAAGAACAGCCAATACACCAGGCCATACGAGAGGAAAACAGTGGGTGCGCCTTTCTGAAGGGCTGGATCTCCTTGATACGCCAGGCGTGCTCTGGCCAAAGTTTGATGATCAGACTGCTGCACTGAGGCTGGCAGCTACAGGAGCGATTGCCGGGGATGTGTTCAATGCCAGCGAAGTTGTGGCTGAACTCATGTCATCTCTGGCCAAGACTTCTCCGGAAATATTAAAGGAACAATATAATATAGAAAATCCGGATCAGGATCCGCAGGTTCTTCTTGAACAGGCCGGACGAAGGAGAGGCTGCCTGCTCCCCGGAGGGAATATAGATTTTGACCGGGCAGAGATGGTTGTTTTAAGAGATTTCCGAAATGGCAAGCTTGGAAGAATTACATTAGATCCAATACCGGAAGGGAAAGACGAATGACAATTCAGGAAATCAGGAACATCCTGAAAAATGATGATGTGCCGGCGTCATTGATGGAAGAAATTCTGTCTGATGAGCGCAAAGGTGTCGAACAAGCCGTGGTTTCTTACATGAACAGGCTGAGACGCGAAAGCGAAGAACGCCTGCGCGTGGAATCCATGTATGAGAAGGAAAGCGAGTTCTACAAAAAAGGAATCAACCTTATTGCAGGGATTGACGAAGTGGGAAGAGGCCCGCTTGCCGGACCCGTTACCGTAGCAGCTGTCATATTGCCGGCGCACTGGTTTGCATCCGGTCTTAATGATTCCAAAAAAGTAACGCCCAGACACAGGGAAGAACTGTCCCGGAAAATCAGGGATGCAGCTGTAGACTACTCCATTGTAAGCATGTCTCCGGAAGAAATTGATTCGCTGAATATCTATGAAGCAACCATGCTGTGCATGTACCGTGCGGTCAAAGAACTCAAGGTAAAACCGGAAACTGTCATCGTAGATGCCATGCCGCTCCACTTTTCAATTCCTACGATTTCTTTGATTCATGGTGATGCTATCAGCGCTTCTGTCGCTGCGGCTTCGATTGTTGCCAAAGTATACAGGGATTCATTGATGGATGAATATGATGCCAGGTATCCTGGATATGGATTCAAGCAAAATAAGGGATATGGCACAGCCGATCATATTTCAGCAATCCATCAGCTTGGCATTACTCCGATTCATAGAAAGAGCTTTGAACCCATAAAAAGCATGATTTTAGAAGGCACTTGCATTGAGCAGAAATAATAGGAACACATTGTTCATTATTTCGCGTAATATTGATAAGTTATCCATGCATCTTTGTTGTCATGAATGGCATTCAGTGTTACAATTTTAAAGATAGAATAATTATAATCAGCTTAAGAAATAAAAAGCTCTCAATGAGCTTTTATCCTACTTATATTGAGGTGTATTTGTTTGTATCCTGTCAATCTAAAAGTGGAAGGTATTCCGTGTCTCGTAATCGGAGGAGGGCATATTGCACTTCGAAAGATTAGGAAACTGCTGAAGGAGAAAGCATTGATTACTGTACTGGCACCTGAAGCCTGCAGTGAAATTGGCGATATGGCCGTGAATAAGGATATTCAATGGGAAAAACGGACTTATACCGCCAATGACTGGAACGGGTATCAGATTGTAATCACTGCGGCAGGCCGGCGGGATGTAGCGGAAGACATAAGAAAGGAATCCATCGCGCATGGATTCCTTTATAATGCGGCAGACTTTCCAGAGCTTGGGAATTATACGATTCCGGCAAGCTTTAGGACTGGAGGGATACAGATAGCCGTTTCCACCGACGGCAGATCACCAGCTATGTCCAGGTATGTAAAAAAATGGCTTGAAAATAAAATACCTTCGGACTTTCCCCGATGGCTGGACAGGGTGGAGGCAATCAGGCTTGAAGTCAGGGCCGGCATTGCCGACAGCAAGGTACGCGAGGAATTTTGGCATGCTGCCTTTAACGATCAGATTATGGATCTTGTATTACAGGGAAATTTAGACGAAGCAGAGGAGTGTGTACGTCATGCGATTGGTAGTTTTGGGGTTAAATCATAAGACTGTGCCCGTAACTATTCGCGAGCAGTTTGCCGTTTCGGAGGAAAGCGCCAGAAGCGGCCTGCGTCATCTGGATGAGCAGTCAGGGATCAATGAGGCCGTTATCCTTTCTACATGCAACAGAACCGAGATTTATGCAGTTCTCGGCGATGCAGGATCAAGGGAAGGATTAATGAAGTTTTTCCTGGCTCTGTCCGGAAATAGTGAATCCAGGGATGAATATTTCTTCTATTATGAAGGAGAGGAATGCATCCGTCATTTGTTTGAAGTTGCTTCCGGCCTTGATTCCATGGTCATTGGCGAAGGCGGAATATTAAATCAGATCAAGACGGCTTATACGCTGGCACTGGCTGAAAAAGCAACAAAAACAATACTGAATACTTTATTCCACCGTGCAATTACAACCGGGAAACGTGTAAGAACAGAGACGCAGATTGCATACAGTGCCGTCTCAGTCAGCTATGCAGCGGTAAAACTGGCAGAGAAAATTTTAAACGGCCTGGAAGGCAGGAGCGCTATGGTATTTGGCGCAGGCGAAGCAGCTGAGCTTTTAGTTAAGAATCTTCAGGGAAAGGGACTCAGCCGCCTTGTCATTACAAACCGTCATTACGACAAAGCACTGGAACTGGCAGGCAAGTTTGATGGGGAAGCTGTTCCGTTTGCCAATGCACTTTCACATGCTGATGATATTGATATCATCGTAACCGCTACCGGTGCATCCCAGTATATTGTAAAAGCATGGGATGTCAGGAACCTGATGATGAGAAGAAGCGTCAAGCCGCTTGTTGCCATCGATATTGCAGTACCAAGCGATATAGAGCTTGAAGTTGGAAATATCCGTAATGTTTCCTTGTATAACATGGATGACCTTCAGGGAATCGTTGAAAAGAATATCCGTTTCAGAGAAGGCGAAGCGGAAAGAGCGGAAATTATCGTTGAGGAAGAAATCCGCTCCATTGAAGAGAGATTTACTTATCTCAGCACCCGGCCTGTCATGGTTTCCCTGTCAGACAAAGCAGAGGAAATCAGGCAGAGGGAAATGAGAAAAGGTATGGCCAAAATTGATGGCCTTACCGATGAGGATAAAAGAGTACTGAATCATATGACTCATATGATCGTACGCAAAATACTTAGGGAACCAATGATCCATTTGAATGAGCATGCGGGGACAGAATGGGAAACCCCGGATAAAATTGCTTTGACACGCTTGTTCAAGCTGGACGTCAGAAAGGGGCAGGAACTTGAAAAATAGGATCGTCATTGCAACCCGTGAAAGTTTATTGGCACTTTGGCAGGCTCGTTATGTAGCCGGTAAAATTAAGGAAGCACATTCGGAAATCGATGTGGAGCTTCTTCCTGTAACGACCAAGGGGGATCAGATTCTCGACAGGCCGCTCGTTGAAATCGGAGGGAAAGGGCTCTTTATAAAAGAGCTCGAAGTGATGCTTCTGGAAGGGCAGGCGGATCTGGCGGTTCACTCCTTGAAAGACATGACGGCAGAACTGGCTGATGGACTGACTCTGGCAGCTGTGACTTCCCGTGAAGATCCAAGAGATGCATTTGTATCAGGGAAATATGCATCACTGGATGAACTTCCGCAGCATGCTGTTGTCGGTACATCAAGCTTGAGAAGACAGGCTCAGCTTCTTCATTACAGACCGGATCTTACCGTTAAATCCCTTCGCGGCAATGTACAGACAAGACTGCGGCATCTTGATGAAGGAGAATATGATGCAGTCATACTTGCTGCAGCAGGCTTGAAGAGACTCGGGCTGGATAGAAGAATCAAATCGTATATTGATACGAATGACAGCATACCGGCTGCCGGACAGGGCGTCATGGCGATAGAGGCCAGAACGGATGATGCAGATACGCTGGAAGCGGTTTCTTTCCTGCATAATGCGAATATTGCTTACTGCATCAGGGCAGAGAGAGCCTTTCTTGCCAAAGTAGGCGGCGACTGCAAAGTTCCGGCCGGAATATTCGTGGTTCCTGATGGAAGAAAGAAAATTGTGGCCAAGGCCTTTATTGCTTCGCCGGATGGAAAAGAATTGTACAGGGGCGAGGATGGAGCCTCGGATGCAGAAGCGGAAGCTCTTGGCGAAAGACTGGCGGAAAAACTGCTGAATGCCGGCGGCCGTGAAATCTTGAAAAATCTTCAAAAAATATAACCATACGAGTGAGGAGACGTACATGAACAAGGGAAAAGTTTATCTGATCGGGGCTGGCCCCGGGGATCCGGAACTGCTGACTTTGAAAGGGAAACGGTGCCTGGGAGAGGCGGACGTCATTGTCGGCGATTACCTGGCAGATAAGAGAATATTGAAGTTCGCAAAACCTGATGCTGAATATATTTATGTTGGCAAAAAAGTGGGCTGCCACACGATGAAACAGCATGAGATCAGTGAGCTTCTGGCGGAAAAAGGCAGGGAAGGCAAAATAGTTGCCCGTTTGAAGGGCGGCGATCCTTTCGTCTTCGGCCGCGGCGGGGAGGAAATCGAAGTACTGCGCAAGGCGGGAGTTGCCTTTGAAGAAATTCCGGGTGTAACAAGCGCAATAGCTGCGCTGGCTTACGCAGGCATCCCTGTAACTCACAGAGGTGTTGCAGCTTCCTTTACGGTTATTACCGGTCATGAAGATCCGACAAAAGACAAGTCTTCCATCCACTGGGATAAGCTTGCCTGCGGCTCTGACACATTGATTTTCCTGATGAGCGTCGGCCACACGGAACTGATTGCTTCCCAGCTGATGAAGTATGGCAGAAGCCCTGATACACCTGCGGCTTTTGTAAGATGGGGCACAAGGCCGTATCAGGAAACATATACAACGACACTGGAAAATGCAGCCAAGGATGTTGTCGAAAAAGGCATTGAGCCACCGGCCGTATTTGTCGTCGGAAATGTTGTAAAACTGAGAGAAGAAATGCGCTGGTTCGATAACCGCCCGTTATTTGGAAAGCGCATCATCATTACAAGATCACGTACACAGGCATCCCGCCTTGCCAACGCATTGGAAGAAAGAAGCGCATGCTGCATTGAAATTCCCACCATTTCGATTGAAGAGCCTTCTGATGATTATGCAGGCATGGATGATGGCATTGAACATTTAGATGAATATAACTGGCTGATATTCACAAGCCAGAACGGCGTCAACTATTTCTTCAACCGCCTGTTTGAGAAAGGAAAGGATCTCAGATCTGTCGGCCATCTCAAACTGGCAGCCATTGGACCTGCTACCGCCAAGGAACTCAAAAAGTACGGATTGAATACCGACTGCGTGCCTAAGCAGTATAAAGCGGAAGATCTTGTCGAAGAAATGAGATCGCTTGTCAAAGTAGGGGATAAGATTCTGATTCCCCGTGCCAAAGTGGCAAGAAGCGTCCTTCCGGAAGGATTGGAATCCATGGGCTGCGATGTGAACGTTGTTGAAGCGTATACAACGCATCCTGACAAGGGTGGAAAAGAAAAGCTTCTTGAAATACTTGAAAATAAGAAAGCAGACATTGTTACTTTCACAAGTTCATCAACAGTCTATAATTTCATGGACCAGCTTGATGGCCGCACCGAACTCCTGAAAGGGGTCCAGCTTGCATGCATTGGGCCTATTACAGCTGATTCATGCAGGAAATATCACTTGGAGCCGGATGTTGTTTCTGATGTTTACACAATTGACGGCCTTGTAGATGCTATCGAGAAGGGAGTTCATTAATATGAAATTAAATACACTTCGTCCGCGTCGTTTGAGAAGAACAAATGCAATACGCAGCATGGTCAGAGAAAATTCTCTGGAAATCAATGATTTCGTATATCCGATTTTCGTCGTTCCCGGTACGAATGTTAAGGAAGAAATTCCGAGCATGCCCGGACAGTATCATCTGTCCGTAGACAATGCAGTCAAAATGGCTGAAGAAGTCTATAAACTTGGAATTCCGGCAGTTGAAGTATTCGGCCTTCCTGAATATAAGGACGAAATCGGTTCTTCTGCATGGGACATGACAAGCCCTGTTCAGCGCGCAATCAAAGCTATCAAGTCGGCTGTCCCGGATCTTGTTATCGTTGGGGATGTCTGCCTCTGCCAGTACACCTTAAGCGGCCACTGCGGAGTTCTTAAAGGACATGAAGTAGATAATGACCCGACACTGGAACTGATTGCGAAAGTCGCTCTTTCCCAGGCAGAAGCAGGTGCCGATATTGTAGCGCCTTCCGATATGATGGACGGACGTATTGCGGCCATTCGTGAAACACTGGACAAGAATGATCTCCAGAATGTAATCATCATGTCTTACGCTGTTAAATATGCATCCGGCTATTATGGTCCATTCCGTGATGCTGCTGATTCTGCACCGCAGTTCGGTGACAGAAGAGGATACCAGATGGATCCGGCAAACAGCAGAGAAGCTATGAAGGAAGTAGATCTGGATATGGAAGAGGGCGCAGATATTATCATGGTAAAACCTGCACTCGCATATCTTGATATCGTCCGTCAGGTCCGCGACCGCGTGGACAGACCGGTTGCCGTGTACAATGTATCCGGCGAATATGCCATGGTGAAGGCTGCCGCAGCCAAGGGCTGGATTGATGAGAAGAGAATCGTTATGGAATCACTCCTCAGCATGAAACGCGCAGGATCGGACATCATCATTTCCTATCATGCTCCGGATGTAGCAAAATGGCTTAAGGAGGAATCCGGAAGATGATTGACCTTCAGAAATCCAAGGCGGCATTTGAAGAAGCAAGAAAGTTTATGCCTGGCGGCGTAAACAGCCCGGTCAGATCCTATCCGCATATGGGCTGCCCGCCACCATTCATTGCAAGCGCTAAAGGCTCTCATATTACAGATATCGATGGAAATACATACATAGATTATGTCGGATCCTGGGGTCCGATGATTCTTGGCCATGCTCATCCGGCTGTCATTTCAGCTATCTGCAAGGCAGCGGAAAATAGCACCAGCTATGGCGCACCGACACTCAAGGAAACGGAAATTGCAGAACTGATTCATTCCGTATATCCTTCCATTGAAAAAATAAGAATGGTCAATTCCGGAACGGAAGCAACCATGAGCGCCTTAAGGGCAGCAAGAGGCTACACGGGAAGAGATAAGATTCTCAAGTTCGAGGGTTGCTACCACGGGCATGGGGACAGCCTTCTTGTAAAGGCAGGCTCCGGTGCAGCTACCTTCGGAAAGCCTGACAGTGCGGGTGTTACAAAGGGAACAGCCAAAGATACCCTCGTTACGCCATACAATGATATCCCGGCGTTTAAAGCCATAATGGATGCTGAAGGCGACGAGATAGCAGCTGTCATTGTTGAGCCGGTAGCAGGGAATATGGGATGTGTACTGCCGGTTCCGGGTTTCCTGGAAGCACTGAGAGAAGAGACGGCAAAACAAGGCACTGTCCTGATTTTTGACGAAGTCATGTGCGGCTTCCGCACTTCATCACATGGAGCGCAGAGCTTCTATCATATCCATCCGGATATGACCTGTCTCGGAAAGATCATTGGCGGAGGCCTTCCAGCTGCTGCCTATGGCGGCAGGAAGGAAATCATGGCCTGCATTGCCCCTGACGGATCTGTTTATCAGGCAGGAACCCTGTCTGGCAATCCGCTTGCTGTTACTGCAGGGATTGAAACAATCAGGCAGATGATGAACATTCCGGATCTCGATAAGAAGCTGGCCGAAAAGACAAGTGCTCTTCTGGAAGGATGGAAGGAATCTGCAGACAAGGCAGGCGTTCCTCTCATCTGCCATCAGTCCGGATCCATGTTCGGCATTTTCTTCTCCGAAAAGGATGTCCTTAATTATCAGGACTCCTGTGAAGCAAATGCAGCTCAGTTCAAGGCATGGTTCCTTTCCATGCTTGACCAGCATGTTTACCTGGCACCATCCCCGTTCGAAACATTGTTCATGTCCTGGGCACATACAGATGAGGATATCGAACGTTCCATTGCAGCATCCCGCAAGGCAATGGAGGAAGCTGCAAAAGCGTAGCTGGTACCAGCAAAGGGATTCAGCATGATCTGAGGATGATAAAATAGTTTATAAACTATAGATATTTATAAATGAATAAGCGTATTTTCTCTTTACACTCGCCGTGTCCGGCGTTATAATATATATATATATAAGGCTCGATAATGAGCCTTACCATTGGTTATTGGATACAAAGGAGAATGCCTTATGAAATTATCTGAAAAGCTTCTGAAGGCCCTTGTTGCACAGGTCAACATGGAATTCGCATCTGGCTATCTGTACCGCTCCATGTCTCATGACATGAAAAACCTGGCTCTGAACGGCTATGCTAAATGGCTCGACAAACAGTATGAAGAAGAAAGAACACATGCACTGAAACTGATCGGCTACATTGAAGACAGAGATGGCGTTGTTGATTTCACCGATATTGCCGGCGTAAAGAAACACTACAGCAATCCTCTCGATGTTGCTAAAGATTCTCTTGCACATGAAGAAGCAGTATCTGCTTCCATCCGCAGCATTTTCAAACTTGCCCGCGAAGAAGGAGATCTGGAAACAGAAGTTTTCCTGCAGTGGTATCTGACTGAACAGGTTGAAGAAGAAGTCAACGCCAGAGACAATGTTGCGGGCTTCGAAAAAGCAAAAGACTGCGATGGACTGCTCTACATGTTCGACGCTCATCTTGCTGATCGTTAATCGTATTATGGAAGAACGGCACCTTATTGGTGCCGTTCTTTTGTTTTTTAAAAAGGATAAATCTCCTCCAATCGTTTTATTTGCCGTGTCATTCTTCTTTACAGAATTTTGGCGGATTGTATAATTAAGTTGAACACTTAA
>NZ_FR896436.1:0-1891 GCF_000435155.1 Dialister sp. CAG:357
CCGGGTGTTCAACTTATTATTGCAATTCGGGAATAGATCTTTACTCGATAATAATTTTATTCGTATCTTTCTTTTTTTCAGTATTTGTTTTATGATAGGAAGAAATAAATTTGACGTATTTTTATGCGCACTTTGATTGGTGTAAAAATACAATAAGGGAGCACTGGGGCTTCATAGATACAGTAATGGGTCAAATCCAATCTGTGGTTCCAGGTGCTTTTTTATTTGGAGGAGGTATTCCATATGTCAGTTTCCTACATAGAAATCAATCGCAGTGCCCTTCGTCATAATTTGAGGGTTATCCGCAGTCATTTGCCGGCGCATGTGGATTGCACAGCAGTCGTTAAAGCAGATGCTTATGGTCATGGCGCTTCTGAAACGATGCGCATTGCTCTTGAAGAGGGATACAACTCAGCTGCTGTAGCCAGAGTAGAAGAAGGCGTGGCACTTAGGAAGGATGGATTCACCTGCCCTGTTTTCACATTGGGACTTCCGCTTCCTGAAGAAGCAGAAACAGCGGTAAAGTATGATTTAATTGTTCCTGTGGATGATACAGTGGAACTGGAACCTTTCGAAGAAGCGGCAGAGGGCCAGGGGAAAATACTTGAGGTATGGCTTCCTATTGATACGGGTATGAACCGGATAGGCACGCATCCTGAAGATGTAGAGGGCTTCCTTGAAAAATTAAAGAAATATCCGCATATCCATATCCATGGCACTTTTACGCACATGGCAAAAGCGGATATCCATGATAAAACTACAGCAAGAAAGCAGCTGGAAAAATTTGAGGAAGCTCTTTCCCATATGCCGCAAAGACTGGAGAAAGGATTTATCATTTCAGCCGCCAACAGTGCAGGCGTCCTTGACATGCCGGAGAGCTGGTATAATTTGGCAAGGCCCGGAATCATTCTTTACGGGCCGCATCCCTCCGATGAAATGGACAACATGTGGGATCTGGAGTATCCGATGCGCCTCATCAGCCATATTACCCATGTGCAGGTTCTCCGCAAAGGAGAGGCGATTGGCTACGGCGGGACATATGTAGCGGAAGAAGATATGAGAACAGCAACAATCCCGATCGGGTATGCGGATGGATTCCACAGGGCTCTTTCCAATAAGGGAAGTGTCCTGGTCAACGGAAAGAGGCACCGCATCATTGGACGCATATGCATGGACCAGATGATGATTACAGCTGGTGATGATGTCCAGGTGGGGGATGAAGTCGTTCTCCTTGGCCGTCAGGGAGACGAAGTGATCTATCCGGAAGAAATTGCTGCCATAGTAAATACCATACCGCATGAAGTCATGTGCGGGCTGAAGCGGGTTCCAAGAATCTATGTAGATGAATAAATAATGGATGCAGGGCACCCGGGCTGTTCCTTTTCAGGCAGTAAGATCTATGGTATAATTAATCTCGTTAAGCGCCTATAGCTCAGGGGATAGAGCACCGGTCTCCGGAACCGGGTGCGAGGGTTCGAATCCCTCTAGGCGCTCCATTGATGACAACCGATTTGATCGGATTTATATAAGAGAAAATTCACTCCTCTATGGAGTGTTTTTCTTTACATTTTATTTGGCTTGAAAGGAGACAGTCATGGGAAATGAGAAGGATGCAAGAGAATTGATCAATGAGAATCTGACTGATGAAGAAATGCAGGATCTCATGGCTTCATACAAGAAGGAACTGGCACATGTTTACAAGATGGCAAGTGCCAAAAAAGCGGCCCTTGTCAGAAGAAATCTGCCGTATATCAAAGCAGAACTTGAAAAATGCGACCAGGAAATGAGAGAAGATATAGAGGCTTTGAAACACAAGTATGGCATTCATTATTAATCGGTAAAATTTGTAAAAAAAAATTTGGCGGATTGTATAATTAAGTTGAACACTTAA
>NZ_FR896437.1:0-998 GCF_000435155.1 Dialister sp. CAG:357
GGGGAAGGGGGACCGCTTCGCGGTGGATAGGGTTAATTACCGACAGCCGGAGGCTGGTTTTATGGTTTCTAAAGGTGCAGTAATAAGTAAAAGGATAGGGTTAATTACCAACAGCCGCAGGTATATAAGTTTAAGACAAATAAGAACTGAGCTCTTTTATTTCTTCATCGCAGAGCTGCCCCCACGGGGGAAGTGGCGCCGTTAGGCGACGAAAGAGGTGTAGTTGTTTCTAAAAGGCGAAGCATCATCGCACAAGGTTTTAAACCCTCCCCGGACTTTTTCTCCTCTTTTTCCGATTTTCTTATTGAAGGCCATATCTATATATAAGGAAAAGGAAAGGAGGTGGGATGATGTGGCGTGATATTGAAGAAGCGGCGCGGCGGCTGATGGATTTGTTTCCTTTGAAAGCGGCGGCCGGGGTCTGCTTATTGTCTTTGGAGCAGCATGCGCTGATGTTCCTGGCGTTTTCGCTCCTGGTGGCTATGGACTGCCTTTCGAGGTGGCTGGCGATCAGCGCGGGGATGCTGAAGGAAAAGTCGGGGGAGATTCCTCCCTTGCTGCTCTCGCTTCTCTCGATTCCGGAGGCGCGGCGTAAGGGTTTGATATCCAGTAAGGTGATGAAGGAAGCCGGGCTTTCGAAGCTCTTTCTTTACAACATTTGCGTGATTGCTGCGGGCCTCGGGGATTATCTTCTGTCATCAGCCGGAAGCCCCTCGGGCCTCTCGGCCATCGCAGTCAGCTATTTGTCATCGGCCGAAGCCCTGTCCGTGACGGAGAACCTCTCCGAGGCAGGCGTGAAATCCATGGCAGGATTATTGGAATTATTCAGGAAGAAAGAATCATGAGAAAAGGAATTGACGTATCTTGCTTCAACGACGGAGTCGACTGGAAAGAGGTGAGAGGAGCAGGGATGGAATTCGCCATCATCCGCCTGGGCTATGGCCACAGGCACCTGGACGAACTCTTCTACAAACACGTGAACGGCGCCCTCGACGCCG
>NZ_FR896438.1:0-3151 GCF_000435155.1 Dialister sp. CAG:357
AACCCCTTTCGGCGCATGCGCGCCACTTTCCCCTAACGGGGACAGCTTTCTCGTCTAGGAAATCCGGACTCAGTACATCGCTATTGTGAAAGTGTAATAGGAAAGAGTCTATTGAGTGTAAGGCGTACCTTGGATTTTTAGCGGCGATGGCGGGAGCGGAGGAATGATGATAAAACCATACAGCCGGCCCATGTCCTAGGAACTACATCGCATCCGAGAAATTTTTAAAAAGCAAAAATTTCCCACCTTCTCCTCCCGGAGCAAGGTCAAGACCGGCCTACGGCCCCTTTTCCCTCCTCCTCCCCACTCCACGTAAAAAGGACCGCGAAGTTCATGCGGTCCTTTTTTATTTCCTTATTTTGTATCTTTTGCTGCATCAGCTGTATTATCCGTCTTGGCGTCCTTGCCTGTGATGCGGTCGAGGAGTTTGCTGCCTGCGGATTTGTCGTCCTTGGCTTTGGCGTCAGCTGCTTTCTTGGCTTCTTCGGCTTTCTTCTTGGCTTCTGCATCAGCGGCTGCTTTGGCTGCGCGCTGCTGTTCGATTTGCTGGCGGATGGATTCCGGGATGTAGAAGTTCTTGACGGAGTAGCCGGAGAGGGCTGCTTTCATGTAGTCTCTCCAGATGGCTGCCGGGATGGTGCCGCCGGTGTAGCCTGCGTTGCTGGAGGTGTCGTCGCCGATCCAGACGGCTGTGACGAGCTGCGGGGTGTAGCCGACGAACCATGCGTCGTGTTCACCGTCGGTGGTGCCTGTCTTGCCTGCTGCCGGGCGGCCGATGTATGCGTTTCCGCCGGTGCCTCTGGAAATGACTTCCTGGAGGATGCTGGTCAGTTTGTAGACTGCGTTTTCATTGATGACCTGTGTGGATTCCGGTGTGCCGGTGTGGTCTTCGAGGACGCTGCCGTTCCTGTCGACGACTTTGAGGACGGCGATTGGTTTGATGAGTTTGCCGTCGTTGGCAAAGACGGAGTATGCTTCTGCCATGTCGTAGACGGAGACGCCGTTAGTGAGACCGCCGATGGCTGCTGCGAGGTTGTCATCGTTCTGCTTACCGCTCATGACGAGGGTGGAAATGCCTGCGTCCTGTGCGGTTTTCAGGATCTTGGACATGCCTACGCGGTTGGCGAGGTCGATGGTCGGGATGTTCATGGAATCGATCAGGGCCTGTTCGAGGGTGACTTTGCCGCCGCTTTCGTCTTCATAGTTCTTCGGTGTCCAGCCACCTGCATAGGTCTTCTTTTCATTGCTCAGAAGATCGGATGGTTCGAATTTGTTTTCAAAGGCGGTGACATAGACGAATGGCTTGAATGCGGAGCCAGGCTGACGGACCATCTGGACAGCGCGGTTGAAGTGGTCTTCGCCGCGGCCGCCGACCATGGCTTTGATCTGGCCTGTGCCGACTTCGATGGACATGAGAGCGCCCTGCGGCTGTGTCAGGCCCTTGGAGTCTTTGGAACCTGCCGGGAGGTCGTTCTTCAGCGCATTTTCAGCGTCTTTCTGCATATCCAGATCGAGGGTGGTGTAAATCTGGAGTCCTTCTTTGTAAATGGTATCAGAGCCATACTTGTCGCTGATGGTCTGAATGATGTAGCTGACGAAGTAGGAAGCTGTGTTTTCTGTCGTCTTGGCAGACTGCGGTTTGGCAAGGTGCAGGTCGGCCTTCTTGGCAGCGGCAGCATCGGCTTCGGAAATGTAGCCGTACTTAGCCATCTGATCGAGGACGATCGCCTGGCGGTACTTCGCTGCTTCTACGCTTCTGAATGGCGAGTAGTAGTTCGGGCTGTTCGGAAGTCCTGCCAGCAGAGCGCACTGCGCGAGCGACAGATCCTTCACGTCCTTGCCGAAGTAGACGCGGGATGCGGTCTGGATGCCGTAGCAGCCCTGGCCGAAGTAGATCTGGTTCATGTACATTTCAAGAATCTGCTGCTTGGTGTACTTGCTTTCGATTTCAAAAGCGAGGACGACTTCAAGGAGCTTTCTCTTCAGTGTCTGTTCCTGTGTCAGGAATGCATTTCTTGCGAGCTGCTGGGTGATGGTAGAACCGCCCTGTCCCGTCGCATTGCCGGAAACCACGTTCGCCCAGATGGCACGGAGAATACCGCGCGGATCGACGCCATGGTGTTCATAGAAACGGACATCTTCCGCTGCCACGAATGCATTCTGCAAATTCTTCGGCACTTCGCTGATCGGTACGGGGATACGGTTTTCCTCCGCATGCACCGTCGTAATCAGGCGGCCCTTCGTATCATAAATACGCGAAGACGCATTCGGCGTAATATTAGCCGTCACATCCGGAAGCTTTCCGGAAACGGACACAAAAAATCCCGCAGCAGCGCCTGCTCCTGCGATAAAGAAAATCACGACAAGAAATATGATAATCTTCTTGAACATGGAAGATTTTTTCTTGGGCCGTTCTCGGCGAATGTCAGAGTTCTTCATAAACTAAACGCGCACTCCTATGCAAATTGTGAGAGCCCCGTAAAAACGGATAGCTGACTTTTGATAAAAAAACAATAATCATTCATATTATATCACAATCCCACAATCAGAAGAAAATCAGAGGAAATGGGAGGATGAGGGAGGGGGATATTTGTGAAAATGGAGTGGATGTGGGGAAATATTGACAAGAAAACCAGACAACCGCAGCTTTCCTGCGTGGTAATGAACCCCTTTCGGCGCATGCGCGCCACTTTCCCCTAACGGGGACAGCTTTCTCGTCTAGGAAATCCGGACTCAGTACATCGCTATTGTGAAAGTGTAATAGGAAAGAGTCTATTGAGTGTAAGGCGTACCTTGGATTTTTAGCGGCGATGGCGGGAGCGGAGGAATGATGATAAAACCATACAGCCGGCCCATGTCCTAGGAACTACATCGCATCCGAGAAATTTTTAAAAAGCAAAAATTTCCCACCTTCTCCTCCCGGAGCAAGGTTAACTCCCTTAAACCTCGCGTTGCTCGATAAAAACCTTACAACCAAGGCTGACGCCTTGAGGAAATACAACTCATCCGTCGGCTCCGCCGCCACCTTCTCCTCCCGGAGCAAGGTTAAGACCGGCCTACGGCCCTGAAAATCAGGACTCAGTACATCGCAGTTGATAAAGGTGCTTCGCGTCGATGCGGAAGGTTTTGACCTGCCCCAGCGGGGAAGGAG
>NZ_FR896439.1:0-866 GCF_000435155.1 Dialister sp. CAG:357
GTAGCTAAGATCGCAAAATAATCTCTTTTTTGAGACTATTTGAAATCTGAAATAAGAGACCGTGAAAAGTGAGCAATCACTCTTCACGGTCTTTTTGCGTGCGGAAACATTGATGCGTCTCTGCACAATACTTGCCTTCCCAGACGGGGAAGGTGCCTATATAAGTTCAAAACAAAATCATTGATTTTTTCATTTCACATCGCAAGCTGCCCCCAACGGAGGGAAGTGCCCGGAGGGCAAAAAGGGTGCAGTTTCTAAAAAGGTTGGGCAGATAGGGTTGATTGCCTCGAGCGAAGCGAGTTGTATGGTATATTCTCGAACGAAGTGAGGTTTAAGGGGGTTAACCTTGCCCTTCAGGGAAGGTGTCGGCGCAGCCGACGGATGAGTTGTAGTTCTTACAGCCGCAGGCTGGTTTTAAGGTTTTGATTCTTCCCACAGCTCTGCTGGTCATATGGTTTTCATTTGTATTGCTCTTGCTGCGGTTGTATGGTTTTGATCTTCCTCAAGGCGTTAGCCTTGGTTTAAGGGTGTCAGAGCTCGCCCCGTAGGGGGAGCTGGCGCGCATGCGCCTGAGGAGGTTCATCTCCTTCAGCCGTAGGCTGGTTGTAAGGTTTTCTCTTGCGTGAAGTGAGATTGTATAGTCCCAACCTCCTCCCCAAAATCCATCTTGTCATTTCCATCTGCAGTATCTCTTTCATATTTATATCCTCACTTAAGAAAGAAATGCTCAAATCAAATTTCTTTCTGCTGCGCAAAAAACAGAGCAGCAGAAAAGAAAATGGTAATATCTCCAGGAAAAATGATTTCAAAATGAAACTTTCGCATCAAAATTTTAAAGAATTTCCAGTGAAAATATCCCTTTAGTG
>NZ_FR896439.1:912-1090 GCF_000435155.1 Dialister sp. CAG:357
TAGTGAAAATATCCCTTTATAATAATGAAAAAATAAAAGAGAAAGGAAATAAGAGGGAAATGAAAGAGCCGGCCTGCGCAGAGGACGCATGATTACCTCCGGTATTTTCTTGCTTTTTCAGATTCGTACTCTTTTGTAAAAAAGCGTAAATTGTAGAATGAAATTGAACACTAAAACT
>NZ_FR896440.1:0-8336 GCF_000435155.1 Dialister sp. CAG:357
TTTTTATCCCACAAAAAAGCGTGAAGAACCAAAAAAGAGCCGCCCGAATCAGATTCGGGAGCGGCTCTTTTTTAATTTCCATTCCAGTTGATTCCATTTCCAAAATAGGAAGAAGGACTTGTTTCCATCTGGATTGTCAGACTGACAGGCAGCTCAGTCTGGGATGCTATCCAGTTCTTAAGTTTCTCAGCGTCAGAGGGAGAGAGCTGTGAGGTGACGGTGACTGTCACTTCAAATGCAGCCGGAGCCCACGTATCGTCTTTGTCTTTTCCATAGACGGTGCCGCCTTTGATTTCCTTGATGGCAGGGAAGAGGGCGGGCGCTTCCTTGTTCAAACTTTTCAGAAGGGAAATGGTACTCGTCTCCCTGTTATAGGATCCGTAGTATTCCTCCGCAAGTTCCTTGTATGATTTTCCTCCGGTCTGTGTCGTAGCCTGCTTGAGGCGGCTGCTGATGAGATCCTGGACCTGTTCCTTATTGAGAGAGGAAGCAGGGCTTTGAACAACTTCGAGGCGGACTTTGGACAAGCTTCCGTAATCATTGAGCTTCTTTTGCAGGTTTTCCATTGTTTCCTCGTCAAGTCTGGCACCGAGCACGTCCACAAAAAGCGTGCCGTCTTTCAACTGGTAGGAAATGACATTGGCTGCATGAAGGTCCATGTCCTGGTTGATGAAGGATTCGATCTGGGATGTGCGGATGCTTTCACGGACGGTCGTACCTGCCATGTAAATGCTTGGTATGGTAATGACGATGCCAAGGAGCAGCAGGATATGGCGCTGGAAACGGAAGTGCGCCGGTGAAATCGTTTCGCTCATGGGGACGTCCAGAAGTTTGAAGATGAAGTAGCCGGAGAGCGTGATAAAGAAGGCGTTGATGAAGAAGAGGTAGAGAGCCCCGGTGAAGTAGGGAACGGAACGCATGGCAATGCCGTAGCCGGCCGTGCAAAGAGGAGGCATCAGAGCTGTTGCGATGGCAACGCCTGGAATGACGTTCGTTTTCACTGTCCTTGTATTGCCGACGGCTCCTGCGATGCCGCCGCAGAGAGCGATGAGGACATCCCATATAGTAGGAGACGTCCTGGCAGCCATTTCTGCCGTTGGAATGGTGATTGGTGTCAGGGCGAAGTAAATGGCAGCCGTCAGGAGCGAGAAGACGATCTGGAAGGAAAGCTTCACCATGGATCTCTTCAGGAAGTGCAGGTTATATGTCGCCATGCCGTAGGAGACTGCGACAAGTCCGCCCATGAGAGGGGAAATAAGCATGGCACCGATGATGACGGCCGTGCTGTCCATATTGAGTCCCACGCAGGCAATCAGGATGGCCGCAATCAGAATGACAAGGTTGGCGCCTGTGACAGTCGAGTCAGACTCTATCCTGTCACGAAGTTCATCAGCCGGCGCGCTGTCTATCCGTATATTGAAAAACTTTTTCCAGTCAAACATAAGCATCACCCTCTATATAGATAAGTATTCATTTTCTATACTATACCATGTTTGGAGAAAGGAATGATGTATGCCGATCCCAAATACGCCATGAGAATGACAGTCCTGTTTTTCAAATCCGATTCCCCTTCCGGAATCTTTTCCTTTATATTTTCCTTTATATATACATATATATAGGGAATCGAAAAGAGGGATATCGGAAAAATAATGGAAGGGGCAATTTGGATCCGGCATGTCAAATTTCATTTTCCTTTTTCTTTTTTGATCCGCATGTGCTGTTTACGTTTTTCGATGACGAAACAAAGCGGACATATAGTTTCGCAAAGTGCCTCGGTACACCCCGATACGTGTCCTTGATTTAAAAAATAAACTAAAAATTCAAAAAATTTATAAATATTTTAGATAATTTAGTATACGCGAGGAGGCGTGTTTATATTAAAATAAGGGAGTCCTAAACCGCGGAATACTTGTGCTTATCGTTCGTGCGAGGTTTCGGGAAAAAAATAAAAATTTTCAGAAAATAACTTGATTTCACCGTCTGAAAATAGTATTATTAAAAGGCTGAATGCTTCCCGGACTGTTCGAGGGTACAGCGAAGGGAAATAAGTCAGCAGACAAACTATGAAGTGGAAGGTGGCCCGCGTCGCGGGGGAATTTCCACGGAGCAGTTCATTCAGGAAATGAACGTAGGAGGTTTATGTAATGTCGAAACAGGAAAAAATCAGAATTCGTCTGAAAGGCTATGATCACAAAGCAGTTGATCAGAGCGCAGCGAAGATCGCGGAGACTGCCAAGAGAACAGGCTCCAGAGTCTCGGGACCGATTCCGCTTCCAACGGAACGTAACGTGTACACCATTCTTCGTTCTCCACATGTCAACAAAGACAGCCGTGAACAGTTCGAAATGCGTATTCACAAGAGACTCATTGACATCCTCGATCCTTCCAAGAAGACCGCGGATGCGCTGATGAGACTGGAACTCCCAGCCGGCGTCAGCATTGAAATTAAACTGTAAGGAGGTGCAAAGATGTCTAAGGCTATTTTGGGAACAAAATTAGGAATGTCTCAGGTATTCGCTGAAAACGGCGACCTGATTCCAGTAAGTGTTATTGAAGTTCTGCCAAATGTTGTTGCAGCTGTTAAAACCGTTGAAAGCGATGGATACAATGCTGTTCAGCTGGGCTACGGTGCTGTCAAGGAAAAACATTTGACAAAACCTGTAAAAGGTCAGTTTGAAAAGGCCGGAATTGATCCGGTTAAACATCTCCGTGAATACAGACTCGCTGAAAAGCCGTCTTACACGGTAGGCCAAACTCTGGCTGCTGACATTTTCGCAGAAGGCGAAATTGTTGACGTTATCGGCACAAGCCGCGGCAAGGGTTTCGCTGGCACCATTAAACGTCATAACCATCAGCGTGGACCTGAATCCCACGGTTCCAAGAACCATCGTCAGACAGCATCCCTCGGTGCTCGTATGTCCGGTGGCGGCGGAAAGGTATTCAAAGGCAAGAAAATGCCGGGGCAGCTCGGCGGAGATAGAGTAACGGTTCAGCATCTTCAGGTAGTAAGAGTTGATACCGCCCGTAATCTTATGCTTGTCAAAGGCGGCATTCCCGGCGCTAAGGGAAGCCTCGTAATGGTACAGGATACTGTAAAGCCTGTAAAATAATATTGTCTGGAACAACAGAAAATTGTTCTGATTAAGGGAGGAACATCTCAATGCCGAAAGTAAAGCTGTATAATATCGCCGGCCAGGAAACCGGCGAAATAGAGCTGAATGACAGCGTCTTTGGCGTAGACTATAACGAAGCTGTTATTCATCAGGCAGTGGTTCGCCAGATGGCTAATGAACGCCTTGGCACACATGCCACAAAGACCAGAGGCCTTGTTCGCGGCGGCGGCAAGAAACCATGGAAACAGAAAGGCACCGGCCGTGCCAGAGTTGGATCCATCCGCTCTCCACTGTGGGTAGGCGGCGGCACAGTATTCGGACCTACTCCGAGAAGCCATGCCAAAGATATGCCGAGAAAGGCACGTCAGCTCGCTGTTAAATCTGCACTGAGCGAAAAGCTCCGCGCAAATGAACTGATCGTTATCGATGCTATCGACTTCGAAGCACCGAAGACAAAGAACGTTGTAAAGATGCTCGCTGACCTTCACTCCGAAGGCAAAGCCCTCATCGTTGACGGCGCTCGCAACACGGTTCTTTCCGCTAGAAACATTCCTGGCGTTAAAGCCTATGCTCCGAGCGGACTCAATATCTATGATATTGTAAATACTGACAAGCTCTTCCTGACTCAGGAAGCTGTTAAGAAGATTGAGGAGGTACTCGCATAATGGAAGCACGTGACATCCTCATTAAACCGATCGTGACTGAAAAGTCCACAGCTCTCATGGAGGAACGCAAGTACACATTCTGTGTGCCGCTTTCCGCGACAAAGATCCAGATCCGTCAGGCTGTAGAACAGATCTTCAAAGTAAAAGTTCAGGCTGTGAATACCATGCGTTATGAAGGCAAGATGAAACGTCTGGGCCGGACCCAGGGTCGTCGCAGTGATTGGAAGAAAGCAGTCGTTACCCTTAAACCGGGCGAAACGATTGAGCTCTTCGAAGCGTAAAGGAGGAGTAATAATAAATGGCTTATAAATCATTTAAACCGTACACTCCCGGACGCCGTCAGATGACCGTTTCCACCTTTGAGGAAATTACAACAGACAGACCGGAAAAATCCCTTCTGGCTCCTGTTCATAATCATGGCGGTCGTAATGGCTCCGGTAAAATGACAGTTCGCCACCAGGGCGGCGGTCGTAAACGTCAGTACAGACTGATCGATTTCAAGAGAGATAAAGATAACATTCCGGCAACTGTTGCTACGATCGAATACGATCCGAACCGTACCTGCCGTATCGCTCTGCTGCACTATGCAGATGGCGAAAAACGCTACATCCTCGCTCCTAAGGGACTGAAGGTTGGCGACCAGGTCGTAAGCGGACCAGAATCCGATATCAAAGTCGGCAACTGCCTGCCTTTCACCAACATTCCTCTCGGTACCATCGTTCATAACGTTGAACTGAAGATCGGCAAGGGCGGCCAGATGGTTCGTTCTGCTGGCGCTTCCGCTCAGCTGATGGCTAAGGAAGGCGACTATGCTCTGCTGCGTCTGCCATCCGGCGAACTGAGAAGAGTACACATTTGCTGCCGTGCAACCATCGGAACCATCGGCAACGAAGATCATGAAAACATTACACTCGGCAAGGCCGGAAGAAACCGCTGGCTCGGCGTTCGTCCTGCTAACCGCGGCGTTTCCATGAACCCGAACGATCATCCGCATGGCGGCGGCGAGGGTAAATCTCCTGTCGGACGTAAGCGTCCTGTTACACCCTGGGGTAAACCTGCTTACGGCGTAAAGACCAGGGACAACAGAAAAGCGTCTACTAAACTGATTGTTAAGAGACGTAAGTAAGATAAGGAGGAGTAAAATTGTCCAGATCCGTTAAAAAAGGCCCGTTCGTCGCTTTCTCTCTGGAAAAGAAGATCAACGCGCTGAACGAGACTAAAGAACAGAAAATCATCAAGACCTGGTCCCGTGCATCTACAATCCTGCCGAGCTTCGTTGGACACACAATCGCTGTTCACGACGGCAGAAAGCACGTACCGGTTTACATCACTGAAGATATGGTCGGCCATAAGCTTGGCGAATTCGCTCCGACCCGTACTTTCAAAGGCCATAACAAGACCGATAAGGCGAAATAAGGGAGGAAACAAATGGAAGTTCAGGCAATATCTAGAAATATCCGTATTTCTCCCCGTAAGGTTCGCATCGTAGCCAACCTTATCCGCGGCAAGAAAGCGGGAGAAGCCATTTCTATTCTGCACAACACTCCAAAAGCTGCTTCTAAGATCATTGAAAAATGCCTGAGAAGCGCTATGGCAAATGCAGAAAACAACAACAACATGAACATTGATAATCTCTACATCTCCACAATTTTTGTAGATGCAGGCCCGATTATGAAGAGAGTGCATCCACGCTCCCGTGGACAGGCTTTCGGGATTATGAAACGTACCAGTACACTGACGGTAAAAGTTTTTGAAAAAGAATAGTCGAAGGAGGGAAACGTTTTGGGTCAGAAAGTTAATCCGCATGGAATGCGTGTAGGCGTGATCGATGACTGGGATTCCAAATGGTTTGCAGAAAAAGATTATGCTGCACTGCTTGTGGAAGATGCCAAAATCCGCCAGTTTTTAAAGAAGCACCTGTTTGCTGCAGGAATCTCCAAGATTGGCATTAAACGCGTAGGCAATCGCGTTAAGATTGCTATTTACACAGCTAAGCCGGGTATGGTAATCGGCCGCGGCGGCACAGGTATTGAGGACATTAAGAAAGCCCTCGCTGTTGTTACCGACAAAGATGTCGATATCGATATCCTCGAAATCAGATCCGTAGATATGAGCGCTATCCTGGTTGGCGAAAACATCGCTTCGCAGCTTGAAAGACGTATCGGCTTCCGCCGCGCTGTTAAACAGGCAGTTGGCAGAACCATGCGTGCAGGCGCTAAGGGTATCAAGGTAACCGTTTCCGGTCGTCTCGGCGGCGCAGAAATCGCTCGTTCCGAAAGCTACCGTGAAGGTTCCATTCCGCTTCAGACTCTGAGAGCCAACATTGATTACGGCGTAACAACCGCTCACACCACCTATGGTGCAATCGGCATCAAAGTCTGGATCTACAAAGGCGAACTCGCTCCTGGCGAAGTCGTTGAAGAAAACGAAAACGTTCGTACCAATAAAGACCGCGGCAACAACCGCCATGAAGGCAACAGAAGAGGCGGCCGTCGTGGTGATCGCAGAGACCGCAGACCGAAAAACTCTGAAAGGAGTGATTCCTGATGTTAATTCCGAAGCGTACTAAATATCGCAAGCAGTTCCGCGGCCGTATGAAAGGCAAGGAACATCGCGGCAACACAGTTACTTACGGTGAATTCGGCCTGGTAGCAACTGAACCGTCCTGGATCACAAGCCGCCAGATTGAAGCAGCACGTATTGCCATGACCCGTTACACAAAGCGCGGCGGCAAAGTATGGATCAAGATTTTCCCGGACAAACCAGTAACCGCTAAGCCGATCGGCACCCGTCAGGGTTCCGGTAAAGGCGCCGTAGAATACTGGGTGGCAGTCGTAAGACCTGGCCGCGTTATGTTCGAAATGGGCGGCATCCCGGTGGAAACTGCAAAGGAAGCAATGCGCCTTGCAAGCCACAAACTGCCGATCAAGACAAAATTTTTAGTTAAAGGTCAAGAAGTGGCAGGTGAATAAAATGAAGGTCAATGAAATTCGTAACCTGAGCACTGCCGAAATGAATGAAAAGGTTGCCGGCTTAAAGGAAGAACTGTTTAACCTCCGTTTTCAGCTCGCTACAGGACAGCTCGAAAATCCGATGCGTATTCACGAAGTGAAGAAAACCATCGCTAGAATCAAGACTGTTCAGCGCGAAGAAGAGCTGAAGGCTGCCAAGAAGGCATAACAGTTAATCCAAAAGGAGGATCTCAACGTGGCAGAAGAAAGAAAGTTGCGCAAAGTGCGCCAGGGAATTGTTGTCAGCGATAAGATGGACAAAACTGTCGTCGTTGCTGTAGAACGTAAAGTTCCCCATAAGCTGTACAAAAAATCTATTAATACCACAACAAAGTTCAAAGCGCATGACGAAAACAACGAATGCCGTGTCGGTGATACCGTACGCATCGTCGAAACCCGCCCGCTGTCTCATGACAAGCGTTGGAGAGTTGAGAAGATCGTTGCCCGTCAGAACTAATATAGAAAGTTGAATATAGGAGGAAAGGCACGATGATTCAGCAGGAAAGCAGACTCAACGTTGCGGATAATACCGGTGCTAAGAACGTCCTGGTTATTAAAGTCCTGGGCGGTTCCTTCCGTAGAAGCGGCAATATCGGCGATATTGTAGTTTGTACGGTCAAAGATGCAACCCCCGGCGGCGTTGTTAAGAAGGGCCAGGTAGTTAAAGCTGTTGTGGTTCGTTCCGTTAACGGCGTAAGCCGCAAAGATGGTTCCCACATTCGTTTCGATGAAAACGCAGTTGTTATTATTAAAGACGACAAGAGCCCGGTAGGAACACGTATTTTTGGACCGGTAGCAAGAGAACTCCGTGAAAAAGATTTCATGAAGATCGTTTCCCTCGCTCCCGAAGTGCTCTAATAGGGGAGGCAAAGTATGAGTCAGAAACTGCATGTGAAGACCGGCGATACCGTAGTAGTAATCTCCGGCAAAGATAAAGGCAAGCAGGGCAAGATCAAAGCTGCTATGCCGAAAGACGGTCGTGTTGTTGTCGAAGGCATCAACATGATCAAAAGACACACAAAACCGACCCAGGCTAATCCAAGGGGCGGAATTATTGAAAAAGAAGCTCCGATTTACGCTTCCAAAGTTATGCTTCTGGATCCGGAAACAAAGAAACCGACCCGCGTAAAGAAAGTTCAGCAGAATGACGGAACTTTCGTCAGAGCAGCTGTAAAAAGCGGCGCTATTATTGACAAGGCTTAAGCGGGAAGGAGGATAACAAGTGTCCAGATTACATGATTTTTATACTGAGCAGGTCAGAGATTCCCTGCGTGAAAAGTTCGGCTACAAGAATGGCATGGAAATTCCGAAACTGGAAAAGATTGTCATCAACATCGGTGTAGGCGAAGCTACTGAAAACAGCAAGGCTGTAGACGCAGCAGCAAACGACCTGGCAGCAATTACCGGCCAGCGTCCGATGATCTGCAAAGCTCACAAGTCCCTGGCTGCATGGAAAATCCGTGAAGGTATGCCCCTGGGCTGCAAAGTTACCCTTCGCGGGGAAAAGATGTATGAATTCCTTGATCGTCTGATCAACATCGCTCTTC
>NZ_FR896440.1:8371-14603 GCF_000435155.1 Dialister sp. CAG:357
CCGCGCGTACGTGACTTCCGCGGCATCAGCGACACCAGCTTCGACGGACGCGGAAACTATGCTTTCGGCGTTAAAGAACAGCTGATTTTCCCGGAAGTTGATTACGAAAAAATCGACCGTATCCGTGGAATGGATATCATTGTAGTAACCACGGCTAAGACTGATGAAGAAGCTCGTGAACTTCTGAAGCAGTTCGGCATGCCGTTCAAGAAATAAGCAGGAGGACAATATGGCAAAGAAGTCTATGTTGGAACGCGAGAAGAAAAGAGAACTCGCAGTTCAGAAATACGCAGCCAAACGTCAGGCACTGAAAGAAGCTGGCGACTGGGAAGCTCTTAGCAAGCTTCCGCGCAATGCTTCCCCAACACGTCTGCACAATCGCTGCAAACTGACCGGCCGTCCCCACGGCTTTATGCGTAAATTCGGAATTTGCCGCAACCAGTTCCGTGATTTGGCTTACCGCGGAGAAATTCCGGGCATTAAGAAAGCCAGCTGGTAAATTTCGGGAGGAGGATTAAACAATGGTAACAACCGATCCAATTGCGGATATGCTTACCCGTATTCGTAATGCGAACGATGCATATCATGCAACGGTAGATATGCCTGCTTCTAAAATGAAGGCAGCTGTGCTTACAATTTTAAAAGATGAAGGCTTTGTAAAGAACGTAGAACAGGTTGAAGTGGAAAACCATCCGACACTGCGCGTTTCTCTGAAATACGGCGCAAACCGTGAAAAGGTTATCAAAGGCCTGAAGAGAATTTCCAAACCTGGTCTGAGAGTATATGCAAACAAGGAAGAACTGCCGAAGGTTCTCGGCGGTCTCGGAATCGCAATCATTTCCACATCCAAGGGCGTTATGACCGACAAAGCAGCTCGTAAAGCTGGCCTCGGCGGCGAAGTTCTTGCGTTTGTCTGGTAATCAGTAGGAGGAATAATATGTCACGTATTGGCAAAAAACCTATTACGGTTCCGGCAGGTGTGGAAGTCAAGTTTGATGGCCATACCGTCACCGTAAAAGGTCCGAAGGGCACATTAACCCGTAAACTGAATGAAGAAATCGATTTCAAAATGGAAGGCAACGAAATCATCGTTTCCCGTCCGAATGATGAAATCAAAAACCGCTCCCTGCACGGTCTGAACCGTACACTGCTGCACAACATGATTCTCGGCGTAACCGAAGGATTCTCCAAGAAACTGGAAATCCAGGGCGTCGGCTACAATGCACAGATGCAGGGAACAAACCTGAAACTGGCTCTGGGCTTCTCCCATCCGGTTATCGTAACCCCGCCGGAAGGCATTACAATTACAACCCCGTCTTCTGTTGTTATCGTGGTATCTGGCTGCGATAAGGAAAAGGTTGGCCAGGTTGCGGCTGAAATCCGCGCTTGGAGACAGCCTGAACCTTACAAAGGCAAGGGTATCCGTTATTCCGGTGAATACGTACGCCGTAAGGCTGGTAAGACCGGCGCAACAAAGTAAGACAGGAGGTAAAATAATATGCGTAAAAATGCAACCAGAAATGCGGTTATCCGCCGCCATCTGCGTCTTCGTAAGAAAATCTCCGGTACTGCAGCTTGCCCGCGTCTTAATGTATTCCGTTCCCTCGGAAACATCTATGCACAGGTTATTGATGATGAAGCTGGCGTAACACTCGTATCGGCTAATACCTTAGATAAGGAAATCAAGGCTGAATTCCCATACGGCGGCAACGTTGATGCAGCTAAGGCTGTAGGCGTTCTCGTCGGCAAGAGAGCTCTTGAAAAAGGAATTGAAACAGTCGTGTTCGACCGCGGCGGTTATATCTATCACGGAAGAGTCCAGGCTTTGGCTGAAGGCGCTCGTGAAGCCGGATTGAAATTTTAAGGTAGAAGGAGAAGACACATGCCAAGATTTGAAAAACAGGAATCCGACTTACAGGAAAACGTTGTTTTCATCAACCGCGTTGCTAAAGTCGTTAAAGGTGGCCGTCGTTTTTCCTTTGCAGCTGTTGTCGTAGTCGGCGATGGCAAAGGTAAGGTCGGTGCAGGCCTCGGCAAAGCAGCTGAAGTTCCTGAAGCGATTCGTAAAGGCGTCGAAGATGCTAAAAAGAACATGATCACTGTCGCTCTGAAGAACGGCACAATCCCCCATCCGATGCTCGGCGTTTATGGCGCTGGCAAAGTTGTCATGAAACCGGCTGCTGAAGGCACCGGCGTCAAGGCAGGCGGCCCGGTTCGTGCCGTCCTCGCTATGGCAGGCATCAGAAACATTCTGACCAAGTCTCTCGGTTCCTCTAACCCGATCAACATGGTAAGAGCAACCCTGGACGGTCTCTCCAAGCTCGAAAATGCAGAGACTGTTGCAGCCCTCCGCGGCAAGAGTTTGGACGAAATTTATAACTAAGGGGGCCCCTCATGAAAGTTATTGTTACTCTGAAGAAAAGCGTGATTGGCTCCAGACCGGAACATATCGCTACTATTAAGGCGCTGGGACTTCATAAGACCCACTCCTCCGTAGAAAAAGAACTTACCCCGCAGATTAAGGGCATGATTCACTCTGTCCGTCATCTTGTAGACTGCAAAGAAATTGCAGAATAATTGAGAAGGAGGTGCGCTAATGAAACTGCATGAACTGAAACCTGCAGAAGGTTCTACTTCTGCTCGCCGCCGCGTAGGCCGTGGCCTGGGAAGCGGAATGGGTAAAACAGCTACCCGTGGTACCAAGGGTCAGCACGCTAGAACCGGCGGCGGCACACATCCGGGATTTGAAGGCGGCCAGCTTCCACTGTATCGCCGTCTCCCGAAACGCGGCTTTAAAAATGTCCTTGCAAAAGAATATGCTGTAGTCAATGTAGAAACGCTCAATCGTTTCGATGACAACGCTGTTGTTGATCCGGCTGCTCTCGTTGAAGCAGGTATTCTGAAAAACGTTCTCGATGGTGTACGTATTCTGGGAAACGGTGAACTCACAAAAGCTCTGACCGTTAGAGCTCAGGGATTTACTAAGGGCGCTCAGCAGAAAATCGAAGCAGCAGGTGGAAAAGTAGAGGTGATCTGATATGGGATCTGTGATCGCAAATATTTTTGCTAACAAAGAACTCAAAGATCGCATACTGTTCACATTCTTGATGTTCGTCATCTTCCGTCTCGGGGTTCATATCCCGGTACCGGGAGTTGACGCTTCCGTCATTGAAAGCCTGTTCACATCTGGAAACCTCTTCGGCTTCCTGGATTTGTTCTCGGGCGGCGCGCTCAGCAAATTCTCCATATTTGCCATGAGTATCACGCCGTACATCAACTCATCCATTATCATGCAGCTCCTGACTGCCGTCATTCCTACTCTCGAAGAGTGGAGAAAAGACGGACAGGAAGGTTACAAGAGAATACAGAAGGTCACAAGATACTTCACTGTATTCCTTGCAGCCGTTCAGGCATTCGGCATGACGTACGCCCTCCGTATCAACAATGCACTTGTTGACAACAGCTGGCTGTACTTTACATTCGTTGTAGTCGTCCTCATTGCTGGCACCTGCCTCCTGATGTGGATCGGCGAAAAAATTACGGAACACGGAATCGGCAATGGCATCTCGCTGATCATCTTCTGCGGTATCGTAGCCCGCTTCCCGCAGGCTATCTCCACCGTTATTGATTATCTGCAGGTCGGCACCATTTCCCCGTTCCAGCTGCTCCTGTTTTTCGTCATTGCACTGGCTATGATCCTCATGGTCATTGAAATCAACGAAGGACAGCGCAGAATCTCCATCCAGTACGCTAAGCGTGTCATCGGCCGCAGAATGTACGGCGGTCACTCCACCTATTTACCTCTCAAGGTCAATCAGGCTGGCGTTATCCCGATCATCTTTGCTTCCTCGATTCTCATGCTTCCCGTAACTCTTGCACAGTTCGTCCATATCGGATGGGTGCAGGCAGTAGGAAACTTCTTCGGATGGGGCACCTGGCCAAATACCATCTGCTATGGCATTCTGATTTTTATCTTCACGTACTTCTATACGGCCATCTCGGTCAATATCAAGGAACTGGCAGATAACATGAAGAAGTATGGCGGTTTCATCCCGGGCATCCGTCCTGGCGAACCGACCATGATGTACATTGACAGAGTATTATCCAGAATCACCTTGACTGGTGCGGTATTCCTGGCATTCATTGCTATCCTTCCGAACTTCATCGGAAACATCACCGGCATTCAGGGCGTCTACTTCGGTGGTACGTCACTCCTGATTATCGTCGGCGTCGCACTGGATACCATGAGACAGGCACAGTCCTATATGGTGACAAGAAACTATCAAGGCTTTATTAAATAAGGAGTAGGGATATGTATATCTTATTAATGGGACCTCCAGGCGCCGGCAAAGGCACCCAGGCGGAAAAGCTCATTCGTGAATACGGCATCCCCCAGATTTCCACCGGCGACATGTTCCGTGCTGCTGTGAAATCTGGAACGGCTCTTGGCAAAGAAGCTAAAAGCTATATGGACAAGGGAGCCCTTGTACCGGACAGCGTAACAGTGGGTATCGTCAAAGAAAGACTCGCTCAGGATGACTGCAAAAAAGGCTGGATCCTGGACGGCTTCCCGAGAACCACTGCCCAGGCTTCCGCTCTGGATGCGATCCTTCATGACCTTGGCATTCAGCTGACGGCAGTGCTCGACTTCAACGTCAACAGGGACGACCTGGTGAAGAGAGTCAGCGGCCGTCTTGTTTGCCGTCAGTGCGGCGCTTCCTTCCACAAGGAATTCCGCCCGCCGAAACAGGAAGGCGTCTGCGATAACTGCGGCGGCGAACTGTATCAGCGCGCTGATGATAATGAGGTGACCGTCAGAGAACGTCTGGCAGTCTATGATACATCCACAAAACCTCTGATCGATTACTACAAAGTAAGCGGCCGTTATTACGAAATCAACGGAGATCAGTCCATGGACAAGGTATTCGCCGACGTCCAGGCTGCGCTTAAGAAGGCATCCGAATGATTACGATTTATACGCCGGAAGAAGTAGAGAAGATTGCCGCAGCCGGGAGACTGACTGCGGATACACTCTCTATGCTTGAGAAAGAGGTTAAGCCGGGAATCAGCACGTTGGAGCTTGATGAAATGGCTGAAAAATTTATCAGAGACAGAGGCGGCATCCCGAGCTGCAAAGGCTATGAAGGATATCCGGCAACACTTTGCACCTCTGTTAACGATACTGTTGTCCATGGAATACCATCTGCGAGAAAAATTTTAAAAAAAGGTGATACTATTTCTCTCGATCTTGTGGTAGAATTGAATGGTTACATGGGTGATTCCTGTATCACCGTTCCAGTAGGACACACAAACAAGAAAAACCTCCAGCTCATTAAGGCCACGGAAGGTGCGCTTTTCGCAGGCATCAAACAGGCAGTTATAGGGAATACTGTAGGCGACATCGGACATGCGGTGGAAAGCTATGTCAAGCCATACGGATACGGCGTCCTGCGTGAATACGTGGGCCACGGCATCGGCATCGGCATGCATGAAGACCCGGAAGTACCGAACTACGGCACCCCGGGACACGGACCGCGTCTCGAAGAAGGTATGTGTATCTGTATCGAGCCTATGATCACCATGGGCAGCCCAGACATCATCACACTGCGTGACGGATGGGGCGTAGTGACCGCAGACGGACTTCCGTCCGCACACATCGAACACACCATTACCATTACCAAAGATGGTCCGAGAATTCTTACGCTGCGTAATTGATTCCATCATTATTACCGGCGGACAGCATATGATAAGCCAAAGGAGGCTCGCATGAGCAAGGCAGACGTTATTGAAGTAGAAGGCAGAGTAGTAGAAAAACTTCCAAACGCCATGTTCCGTGTTAAACTGGAAAACGGCGGCCATATTGTACTGGCTACTATTTCCGGAAAGATGCGTATGAATTTCATCCGTATACTGCCCGGAGACAAGGTAACAGTGGAATTGACGCCCTATGATTTAGAGCACGGCAGGATTACCTATCGTTACAAGTAAGTAAGGAGGAACCAAGATGAAGGTCAGACCGTCCGTTAAAAAGATGTGCGACAAATGCAAGATCATCAAACGCAAAGGCCGCGTAATGGTTATTTGTGAAAATCCGAAACATAAGCAGAGACAAGGTTAATTAAAAGGAGGTTAAAGAGTAGATGGCACGTATAGCTGGTGTAGACTTACCAAGAGATAAGCGCGTTGAGATCGGCTTAACTTATATTTATGGAATTGGCCCCACTCTTTCCAA
>NZ_FR896440.1:14622-15109 GCF_000435155.1 Dialister sp. CAG:357
CTTTCCAAAGACATTCTTAGCAAGGCAGAAATCAATCCTGATACCCGTGTAAGAGATCTGACAGAAGATGAAGTTGCTAAGATCCGCAACGTACTCGCAGATTACAAAGTAGAAGGGGATCTCCGTAGAGAAGAATCTCTCAACATTAAACGTTTGGTTGAAATCGGTTCCTATAGAGGAAGACGTCATCGTGCAGGACTCCCGACTCGTGGACAGCGCACAAAGACCAATGCCCGCACACGCAAGGGCCCGAAGAAGACGATCGCAGGCAAGAAGACTGCGACCAAGAAATAATGTTGAAGGAGGGATAACATGGCTACGGTAAAAAGCAAAGCAAAAAGAAAAGAAAGAAAACATGTAGAATCCGGTGCAGCTCATATTCGTTCTACTTTCAACAACACGATCGTAACGATTACTGATTCCAACGGCAATACCATTGCCTGGGCATCCGCTGGCGGACTTGGATTCAAAGGATCTCGTAAGAGCA
>NZ_FR896440.1:15134-18400 GCF_000435155.1 Dialister sp. CAG:357
AAGAGCACACCATTTGCAGCTCAGATGGCAGCTGAACAGGCAGCCAAAGTTGCAATTGATCAGGGTATGCGTTCGGCAGACGTATTCGTCAAGGGTCCGGGCGCTGGCCGTGAAGCGGCCATTCGAGCACTGCAGGTTGCAGGAATCGAAGTCAGCAGCATTAAGGACGTTACACCGATTCCGCATAATGGCTGCCGTCCTCCAAAACGCAGAAGAGTATAAGGATAATCCCTTTGCGTATCATTTTGGCGCTGCAAGGCGCAGAAGGAGGACTTTCGGATGATCGAAAATACAAGCTTCACAATTAAGACTGTTGAACTCAGTGATGACAAACGTCATGGCGTGTTCGAATGCGAACCTCTCGAAAGAGGGTATGGTATCACTCTGGGAAACAGCCTCAGACGCGTGTTGCTTTCATCTTTAGACGGTGTGGCTATTACGTCTATCAAAATCGACGGCGTGCTTCATGAATTTTCCACTATAAACGGCGTCAGAGAAGATGTAACAGATATGATTCTGAATCTGAAGAAAATCCGTTTCATCGCTCATGATGAAGCGACTTTCCCAATCACAGTCAGAATCGATATTACTAAAGAAGGTATTTTCCATGCCGGCGATATGGAATTACCGGCTGAAATAGATGTTCTCAATACGGAACTCCCGATTTGCACACTTGACGCAGATGCTCATCTCGGAATGGAAATGACCATCAACCGTGGGCATGGGTATGTTCCATTTTCGAAGAACAAAAGGGATGACGTCGTTATCGGCGTAATCCCGATCGACTCCATTTATTCTCCTGTCATTAAATGCAACTACCTCGTCAGCGATACCCGCGTAGGCAATGAAATGGACTACGACAAGCTGACACTGGAACTGGACACCGATGGTTCTGTCCAGGCAGACGATGCAGTAGCAACGGCTGCCAAGATCCTCATCAGCTGCTTTGAAAACTTCAGCAAGATCGGCATCAGCCAGGCTGGCACCGATATTGTCAAAGACGATGCTGCTGAAGCAGAAGCAGAACCTGATCAGGATAAAGTCAACGAAGATGCCGTAAGGGATCTCCCGATTGACGAACTCGAACTGTCCGTCCGTGCATTTAACTGCCTGAAGAGAGCAGAGATCAACACGATCGGCGAACTTACAGACAAGACAGAGGATGAATTGACCCGTGTACGCAACCTTGGGAAGAAATCCGTCGATGAAATCAAGGAGAAACTCTCCAACTTCAGAGAACACGGACTTCACCTGAAAGATTCCAAGGATTGATATAGTTATAGGAGGAAAGAAATGGCTCGTAGTAGATTGAGAAGAGTCAGCGGCGCTCGTAAGGCACTGCTGCGCAGTCTCGTAACCGCTCTTTTCCAGCATGGCAGCATCGTTACAACCGAAGCTAAAGCCAAGGAACTTCGCCACGTAGCAGACAAGATGATCTCCCTCGCTAAGAGAGGCGATCTCCACGCTCGTCGTCAGGCTGAAGCTTTCGTAATGGACAAAGACGTTACAAAGAAACTGTTTGATGAAATTGCAAAGAAATATACCGAACGCAACGGTGGTTACACCACCATGGCAAAACTCGAAGCTCGCCAGGGCGACAACGCTCCCCAGGTTCTGATTGCACTTGTCGACTAATTCGGCTCAAGAAAACCGCGGAAATCTCCGCGGTTTTTTTATTGGGAAAATAGGAATGTCAAATCACTCTGAAAATGGTACAATAGCAGTGTACGTATATCGAAGACTGGCGGAGAAATCCGCTTTTAAAGGAGCACAACCATGGCAATGAATTTTGATATCCCTGACATCACTGAAAACGGCGAAAAAGCGGCCGCAGGCGGACAGAGAAGGAAACCCAGAAGAATAGGGGCTCTTCGCCTTGGAGACACGCTGAGAGCCGTTTCCCGTCATTATACAGCGACACTGGAGAACAAGGACGAAGATAAGGAAGCAGAATTCTATTCCCTGTCAGAAGGAGAAGAAAAAGCATCCTTCTACGGGATGGACGTATCCGTCACCGGCATCTGCATCAGAAAGAAGAAGGTCGCTGCCATTTACGTTGAAATGCCGACAAAGGACCGCGATGATTTCATAAAGAAACTGGAAGAAGCAGAAGGCAGCGCAGAACATGCCAACAACATGGACATCTTTGCTGATACAGTCACTTCCATTTTCATCACCATCCCTGCCAAAGGAGATTCCTCCTTCACGACAGCCCTCATGGACAGCGCGGAAGTGAAAGCCCTTTCTGACAACGAAGCCATCAAGGCAGAAGAAGAAGCCAAGAAGGGCGGCCTCCGCCACCGCATCTGGAAGACATACTTCGATCCTGTCGGACGCATCAGCAGAAAAGCATACCTGCCAAAGATGCTCATGGTAGGAGCACCGGCAGCCTTCCTCTTTGCGCTTACCTGCTTCAAGCCGGAGCTCTTCGTAGGGGAAACAAACTTCTTCATTGCAGCCTTCCTGATATTGGGGACACTCTGCTTCATTTCTCTCATCAGCCTTGGCATGAGAAGACTGTCGGATATCGGCAAATCCCATCTGTATTACTGGGCATTCTTTGCTCTTCTCTTCGTCATTCATCAGGCAGGGGAAGAATTCTTAGGATCCCAGCTCAATGCGACGCGCCTCATTGCTGTCATCTTCATGCTCGTCGTCATCCTTCTGGCATTCATACCGGGCGATCCCAAGAGAAACAAGTACGGTCCTGTACCGAAAGAATAATCATATAAACCAAAAACGTCTGTGGAAATGATAGCTCATTTCCATAGACGTTTTTTTGGAATATGCAGACAGACGATGACCTGACATAAACGTTGGCTTTTAGATGAAAATAGGAAGCGGATCATACTACAGAAACAGTACAACAAAGAACCATACAACCTCGCTTCGCTCGAGGTAATTAACCCCTTTCGGCGCATGCGCGCCACTTTCCCCTGACGGGGACAGCTTCGCAAGGAATAAAAGAAAGAGCTAAGCTCTTATTTGTTTCGAACCTTTTGAATCCAATTCTATACCATACGCCCTTCCCAGTGGGCGCATTTGCCGCATTTCCACTGCTGCTTCATTCATGCATAAAAAAAGAGCTCCGCGATTGCGGAGCTTTGTTTTTGGTGGAGGCGGTGCCCGGAGTTGAACACGGGGATAAAGGCCTTGCGGGGCCCACGCCTTAGCGCTTGGCTACACCGCCATAAGAAACTGTTCTAAGTATATCGCGCTTTTTCGAAAAAGTAAAGGGGATGTGACAAAATTCATCCCAACAAAAA
>NZ_FR896441.1:0-2935 GCF_000435155.1 Dialister sp. CAG:357
ACCAGAATGGTCCAAAAAAATATCCGCACCCCCTGAGCTCTTTCTTTTATTCTTTGTGAGGCTGTCCCCGTCAGGGGAAAGTGGATCGTATACCGATTGACACTATATTAATATCAGTGCTGGCTCAATTGTTTTGTACGGGCCGAAAGGGGTTCATTTCCAGCAACGCGAAGCATCCTTTAATCCTTCCCGATACCACAAATATATCCTCCAGCCGAATATAACTGCACAAAAACGCACAAAAAAAGGATGTGAATGACAACTGATCATTCACATCTTTTTATAGTTAATTATCTTTTCGGCGGAAGGCCCGCGTATTCTCTGGCAAAGTCAGCAAAGTTTTCCTTGATATAATTCTTCAGCAGTTCAGCTGGCGGAGAGAGTTTTTCACCCTTCTTCCAGGAAAGGGAAATGTATCTCTGGCAGTTCGGGGAAGCAATCGGGACAAGTGCTACATGGTCGCCGCCTACGCCGTGCCAGGTGATTCTCGGAGCGAAGGAAACGCCGAGGCCTGCGCGGATGAATTCACGGACTGTCGTCGGGCTGTCGCTTTCAAGGACGACATGGGGGACGAAGCCTGCCATGCGGCAGTAGAAGTCTGTGATCGTACGAAGGCTTGCGCCTGCTTCCAAAGAGATGAAGCCTGCCTTTTCGAATTCGTCCAGATTGACAGATGGTCTCTTGGCATGCGGATCGGTATCAGGCATAGCCAGCATGATATCTTCCTTCAGGAGAGTGACAGAATGGTCATTCTCGATCGGATTGATCGAAGAAGAAAGAGAGAGGTCGACGTGCGTCTGATTCGTCTGGCCCGGCTTGTTATGCTGCTGCAGGATTTCGAAGCGGATATCCGGATGTTCCTGACGGAAACGGGTGAGGAAAGCCGGGATGATCATGGAAGCAGCAAAAAGCGAGATCGTGACGGTCAGCTTCTGTGCTTCCTTCGTGTCGGCCAGTTCCTTCTGTGCGCCGTTCAGTTCCTGCATGATGCGGTTCGTGTGGCGGAGAAGGATTTCACCATAACGCGTGAGGACGATATTGCGCCCGCTTCTGGAGAAAAGCGGCACGCCCAGCTCGGTCTCGAGCACTTTGATCGTGTGGGAGAGGGACGGCTGTGAAATATGAAGTGCCTCTGCAGCTTTCGTCAGGTGCTGCAGCTCGGCGGTTTTCTGGAAATAGCTCAGAGCGAGGAGTGTTAATTTCATGGGACCCTCCTAGGTTCAGGTATGGAAATGAATAAAAAAAGCATCTGATTACTTTGTCCCTAATTATACCTGTTTATCTATCAATAATCAATGAGTAAGGTATTATATGCATTATAAGTCAACTATCATGCAGATTTATTACTTGCACGTCAAGTTGATGAAATTTTCTCGATTCGAAACGATATCCATCAATAAAATCATTCATTTGACTATGAATTCCGCCACATATGGGTGAATAAGGGAAGATAAGCGAGAAATTCGCTTCTCACGGCGTCCCATCGCGTTTTATAGATAGAAAAGGGCTGAGAATGCCCATGAGGGGATTTTCCCTGCGCCTCATAATGTATACGCTTGTCTTTTCATCATGGAAGGGAAATGGAGGTCTTGCTCCCTCATCGTGAAAAATGCCGGAAAACACTGTATTTTGCGGCATTTCCTCCTATATCGCCCTGGATGAAATCCTGTTTCTAGTATGCTATTTTTACATGCATTCCTTTTATTATTGACATTCCGCCGAATCAGTGCAAAAATGGAATACATGCTGAATATATTATAAAGATAAAAGGAGAAAGAAATGGAATTTTTTATTGATACCGCTGATGTCGAAGCCATTCGCAAAGCCAATGACATGGGATTCATTTCCGGCGTAACGACGAACCCGTCCCTGATCGCCAAGGAAGGAAAGGACTTCCATGCAGTCATTAAGGAAATCGCCTCCATCGTGGACGGCCCTATTTCCGCTGAAGTGCTCGCTGATGACGCAGAAGGAATGATTGCAGAAGGACAGGTCCTCGCAGGCCTTGATCCGCATGTAGTTGTCAAAGTACCGATGACCCCGGAAGGCATGAAAGCCGTCAAAGGTCTGAAGAAACTTGGCATCCGCACAAACGTTACCCTCGTCTTCTCTGCTAACCAGGCACTGCTTGCAGCACGCGCAGGCGCATCCTTCGTCAGCCCGTTCGTTGGCCGCATCGATGACATCGGCTGGGACGGCGTGGAACTCATTCAGACCATCTCTGAAATCTTTGAAATCCACGACATCGATACAAAGATCATTGCTGCTTCCATCAGAAAGCCGCAGCACATCTCCCAGTGCGCACTCGCAGGCGCTGACATTGCTACCGTTCCGTTCCAGGTACTCATGGATGCCATGAAACACCCGCTGACAGACAACGGCATTGCACGCTTCAAAGCTGACTGGGCTGCTGCCAATATGAAATAAGAATGATAGAAAAAGGCTCCTCAACCGGGGTCTTTTTTTATTGCCCGAAACGGGTTGGGGAAGGGTGCATCGATGAAGTATAATAGAAAAAAAATCCCAGTATTTTCGAGGGAAATACGCGGCCAGTCCGCAAATCAGGGGAGGAATCATGAATATAAACTTTAATCTAGGGCAGCGCTACCGCTATCCGTCCAGAAGAAGCGTCGTCTTCGGAAACTGCGGCATGGTTGCTACGGCATCCCAGCTCGCAGCCGGCGCAGGCATGGACATGCTGAAAGCAGGCGGCAACGCCGTCGACGCAGCGATTGCGACAGCCATCTGCCTGACCGTTGTAGAACCGGTGTCCAATGGCATCGGAAGCGATGCTTTTGCCATCATCTGGATGAAGGATCATCTCTATGGATTAAACAGCAGCGGCTTTGCCCCAGGTGCTATCAGTGCAGACATCGTAAGAGGCATGGGGCACACGGAAATGCCGATCCGCGGCTGGCTTCCCGTCACCGTGCCG
>NZ_FR896441.1:2962-5377 GCF_000435155.1 Dialister sp. CAG:357
GCCGGGCGCGCCTGCCGCATGGAGAGAACTCTCCCGCCGCTTCGGGCGCCTTCCCTTCAGGAAACTCTTCGAACCGGCCATCGGATACGCCAGGTACGGCTATGCCATTTCGCCCTTCGTTGCTCACGAGTGGGAGCAGGAGAGGAAAGCCCTTTCCGTCTATGCAGAAGATCCTGCCTTTTCCGGCTGGTTCGATACCTTCCTTAATGCAGGAAGAGCGCCGCGTCCGGGCGAAATCGTCCGCCTGAAGGACCATGCCGATACGCTGGAAGAAATCGCAGAATCCGAGACGGCTGCTCTCTATGCAGGACGCATTGCAGACATCATCGATGCCTTTGCCAGAGAGACCGGCGGGTACCTTCGGAAAGAAGACCTCTCCGCATGGAATCCGGAATGGGTCGATCCCGTCAGCATCAATTACAGAGGCTATGACGTATGGGAACTTCCTCCGAACGGCCATGGCATCGTGCCTCTCATGGCGCTCAACATCCTCAAAGGATACGATTTCACGGAAAGAGACACCGTAGAGACACTGCACCGCCAGTTCGAAGCCATGAAGCTTGCCTATGCGGACGGCAAGAAATACATCACCGAGCCATCCTGCATGACAAGGACCGTAGAAGAACTCCTCTCTGACAGCTATGCCGAAGAAAGAAGATCCCTCATCGGAGAAACGGCAAGGGAACCTGAAGCCGGCGATCCCAGATGCGGCGGCACCGTTTACCTTTCCACGGCAGACGGCGAAGGAAACATGGTTTCCTATATCCAGAGCAACTACAACTACTTTGGAAGCGGCATCGTCATCCCTGGGACCGGCATTGCTCTTCAGGACAGAGGCGCCAACTTCAGCCTGGACGAAAACCATGACAACTGCCTGGCACCGAGGAAACGCACCTACCATACAATCATCCCCGGCTTCCTTACAAAAGAGGGAAGAGCCGTTGGACCCTTTGGCGTCATGGGAGGCTTCATGCAGCCGCAGGGCCATCTGCAAGTCATCACAAATACACTCGACTTCGGCATGAACCCGCAGGAGGCCCTCGACTGTCCGCGCTGGCAGTGGGTCGGCGGGAAATCATTCCAGGTCGAAAGAGGCTTTGATCCATACCTGGTAGAACAGCTCCGGAAACGCGGCCATGACATCATCATCAAAGATGACCTGCAGGGCTTCGGACGCGGAGAAATGATCTGGAGAAATGAAGAAGGCGTCCTCATGGGCGCTACAGAACCAAGAGCCGACGGCACCGTCGCTGCCTGGTAAAGGAGGAATTATGAAAAAGAAGAAAATCCTGAAACCCATGACCAAGAAAGAACGCATCGAAGCTGTTATCCTTGGTGAACACGTCGACCGCATTCCCTATTCCCTCTGGTCGCACCTGCCCGGCATCGATCTCGATCCTGTGGCCAATGCAGAACATACCTATGATTTCTACAAGACTTACGACGTGGACATCCTGAAAACCATGAACAATGGCATGTACAGCGTCGAGGACTTCGGCGTCAAAGTCGACTACTCCGAAATAGAAAAAGGCGGCGTAGCCAAGATCGTCGACACACCCGTCAAGACTCCTGAAGACTGGGAAAAAGTCACATCTGTCTCCGTCAATGAAGGCGCCCTGGCCCGCGAGCAGAAATACCTGCGTCTCCTCCTTGATAAGACACAGGGAGAAGTCCCCGTCGTATTCACCATCTTCAGCCCGCTCACCACAGCATCCAAGCTTTGCCCTGACATGATGAAGCACATCCAGAAAGGCCACGGAGAACGCGTAAAAAAGGCCCTTACAGCCATTACCGAGACGACATGCGCACTTGTTCAGCGCGTCATCGAAATGGGCGCTGACGGCATCTTTTTCGCCACACAGCTCTCTTCCTATGCCAAGACAGAAGAGTCCTTCTACAAAGAATACGGCATGCCCTATGACCTCGCCGTCCTCTCCGCCTCCTCCGGCTGGTGCAACGTCCTCCACGCCCACGGCCCGGACATCATGTTCCCGCTTTTAAGGAAATACCCTGTCCAGATTTTCAACTGGCACGCATGGGAATCCCTTCCGGAAATCGGAGAAGCGGCCCTCCTGACAGGCAAATGCCTCATGGCAGGCCTCGAACGCATGGACATCACAGAAGGCCATAAGAACGAAATAGAAAGACAAATCTACGAAACCCTTCGCCAGACAGGAGGAAGAAGAATCATCGTCTCCCCGGGCTGCGTCATCCGCTACCCCCTGGACCGTGAAATGCTCTCCTTCGTCAGAAAAGCAAAAGAAGAAATAGAAGAGAAAATGTTCCCGAAACCCAAGATGAAATAAGAGGGGAAAGGAAATGAAAAGGCAGCCGACGGCTGCCTTTTTCAATGAAGAATTTGATAATAGCGGAAGAAGCTGTGGGGGTGCGGATATTTTTTTGGACCATTCTGGT
>NZ_FR896442.1:0-12686 GCF_000435155.1 Dialister sp. CAG:357
AAAAACAACACGAAATGTCCTATAAGCCAAAAATCAATGGTGGTATAAAATACCACCATTGACCGGCTTTCTTTTAAGTTCCAGTGCTTCCTACTCCACCAGTTCTTGTTCCATCCGCGCTGTCATTATCTGCTTTATAATATTTTGCAAATATTCCCTGCGCAATACGATCGCCCTTATTGACGGTAAACGCACTATCCGTCGTATTATATACGGCAATCATAATATGTCCTTCATTGTCAGGATTATTATAATAATCAGCGTCTATGATTCCTGTGCTGTTGATAAGAACAATTCCGTGCTTGATTGCCAGGCTTGATCTGATATAGACAGCAAGATATTCATCCTCCTGCATATATGCCTTCAGGCCGGTAGATAAAACGGTGGTTTTATGCGGGGCAAGGATTACGTCCTCGGCACTTTCCAAGTCATACCCGGAAGATTTGCTTGTTTTTCTTTCAGGGAGGTGGATTCCCTTCATTTCCCAAGCTTTTACAACTTCAAATCCGCGGATACGGCTCATTGTTTTTTCTCCAGAAGGAGTGCTTTTCTGGAAAGGTTAATGCGTCCCTTGTCATCAATTTCAGTTACCTTAACCATAATTTCATCGCCTTCTTTAACGACGTCTTCCGGCTTTTCTACACGATGCAGTGCGAGCTGGGAAACATGAACCAGGCCTTCTTTGCCCGGAAGGATTTCAACAAATGCGCCAAATTTCATCAGCTTTGTTACTTTGCCCAGGTATGTTTCTCCCACCTGGACTTCCTTGGTCAGGGATTCAACAATCTTTCTGGCCTTGTTGGCAGCGCCTTCATCCGGAGAAGCGATGTAAATTCTTCCATCTTCTTCAACATCCATCTTGACACCGGTTTCAGCGATGATCTTGTTGATCGTCTTTCCGCCGCTTCCGATAACATCACGAATCTTTTCAACCGGGATTGTGATAGTAATAATTTTTGGAGCATATGCAGAAAGATGTTCTGCCGGCTTATCAATGCATTCAGCAATCTTGCCAAGGATAAACAGACGTCCTTCATGAGCCTGCTTCAATGCTGCCAGAAGAATATCGCGGGACAGGCCATGTACCTTGATGTCCATCTGAATAGCTGTAATGCCCTTTGCTGTTCCTGCTACCTTGAAGTCCATATCGCCAAGAGCATCTTCCATGCCCTGGATATCGGAAAGGATGCTAAAGTTGCCGCCATCTTCAATCAGGCCCATAGCAATGCCTGCAACCGGAGCTTTCAGCGGTACGCCTGCATTAAGCAGGGACATGGTGCTTCCGCAGACGGAAGCCTGGGAAGATGATCCGTTGGATTCAAGAATTTCAGAAACGACACGGATTGCATATGGGAATTCATCTACAGATGGAATAACCGGAAGCAGAGCTCTTTCAGCAAGAGCGCCATGACCGATTTCACGACGGCCAGGACCGCGGGAGCCCTTTGTCTCGCCTACGCTGTAAGACGGGAAGTTGTACTGATGGATATATCTCTTTTCTGTAACAGGTGTCAGATCATCAATGGTCTGTGTTTCAGACATAGGAGCCAGTGTGGTAATGGACAGAGCCTGTGTCTGGCCGCGGGTAAAGAGTGCGGAGCCATGGACACGTGGAAGGAGTCCTACTTCACAGGTAATATGACGGATTTCATCCAGCTTTCTTCCATCCGGGCGGATATGTTCGTTGGAGATCATCTTGCGGACGATTTTCTTTGTCAAATGATCGAGACTTTCTGCAACGTCTGCGCCATTGTCCGGATAAATTTCAGCAAAGTGTTCCTTTGCATCTTTCTTGACAGCATCGATATTGCCATCACGTCTCAATTTATCTGCATCAAAAACAGCCTTTTTGAGAGCATCAGTTGCATAAGCTTCTACTGCTTCTTCAATTTCTGCCGGGATATCAGCAAATACAAGAGTACGTTTCGGTTTGCCGACTTCAGCAATAATCTGCTTCTGGAAGCGGCAAAGTTCCTTTATGCTTTCATGGCCAAACATAATAGCATCCAGAACTTCTTCTTCCGGAGCTTCTTTAGCGCCGCCTTCAACCATCATGATAGCTTCTTCGGAACCGGCAACAGTTACATTCATAGTAGATGCTTCCATCTGTTCCTGAGTCGGGTTGATGACGTATTCACCGTTGACTTTGCCTACTCTGACACCTGCAATAGGTCCATCCCACGGAATATCAGAAATGCCCAGGGAAACGGATGCGCCAAGCATACCGCAAAGTTCCGGCGCATTATCATAATCAACAGAGAGTACAGTCGCAACTACATGCACATCATTGCGGCATCTTTTATCAAAAAGCGGACGAATAGGGCGGTCGATCAGGCGTGCGTTCAAAATCGCAGAATTTCCTGGTCTTCCTTCTCTGCGCAGGAATCCTCCCGGCATTTTACCTACAGCATACATCTTTTCTTCATAGTCTACAGTCAGAGGGAAGAAATCTGTTCCTTCACGCGCTTCTTTGCTTCCTGTAGAAGTTACGAGTACGACTGTATCACCATAGCGAATTAACGTAGCTCCATTTGCTTGTTTTGCCATTTTACCAGTTTCAACGACTAACTGTCGGCCGGCAAGTTCCATTTGAAATGTCTTAAACATCCCTATTCCTCCTGTTATACAAATAATTTTATGTACTCCTTATTATATAATAAAATCTAAAATTTTAACAAGTCTGCTGAAACAGTTTTAAGACAGCATAATGATTAATCTTTTAGAAGTTGTATGAAAAAATTTTACACATATAGAAAAATCCCTTCTGCTGGATACAGCAGGAGGGATTTTTTCATTTCTTATTTCAGACGTAATCCGAGTTTCTGTCCAAGAGTTCTGTAACGTTCAATGTCCTTGCGGCGGAGGTAGTCAAGCATGTTTCTACGCTGGCCAACCATTTTCAGCAGTCCGCGGCGGGAATGATGGTCTTTCTTGTGCATCTTCAGATGTTCGGTCAGAAGAGCGATTCTCTTGGAGAGAATTGCGATCTGTACTTCCGGAGATCCGGTGTCGCCTTCATGAACAGCATACTGTTCGATAATTTCTTTCTTTACTTCGTTTGTAAGCATAATAGCCTCCTAAAAAATATAAATTGCTGTATCTAAGTCATCGCCGGAGATGCGAAAAACCGGGATGCAGTTCACACGCTAGTTATTATACCTGCCATGCGTGAATTTTGCAAGAGAATAAGCAAATGAATTGATGATTCATCAGCCTAAAACGATACGATCGCTTACAGCATCTGCCGTTTCCTCAAATTTCTTGAGAAGATCATCAATGGTCAGATTCTTCTTCTCATCTTCTGAATAATCAGCAATGATCCTGCCATTATTCATCATGATAAGCCTGTTGCCATACTTCAGGGCATCTTTCATATTATGAGTGATCATCAAGGTCGTTAAGTGCTGTTCATGCACGATTTCATCCGTAATTTTCAAAACCTTTGCTGCTGTTTTCGGATCAAGCGCGGCAGTTGGTTCATCAAGAAGCAGTACTTCCGGCCTTTTAATCGTGGCCATAAGAAGTGTCAGCGCCTGTCTTTGCCCGCCTGAAAGCAATCCGATGCGCGTAGAGAGACGATCTTCAAGTCCCAGATCAAGCCTGGATACCATTGCTTTGTACTTGTCATGATCGCCAGCAGAGAATGCCCAGCGCAGACGGCGGCTTTCCCCTCTTCTGGATGCCAGCAGAAGATTTTCCTCCACCTGCATTCCTGCCGCAGTTCCTTTAAGCGGATCCTGGAATACGCGGCCTATAAACTTGGCTCTCGTATATTCACTCATTTTAGTGACATCTTTGCCGTTGATTTCAATAGTTCCTGAATCCGGAAGATACGCGCCTGCGATAGAGTTCAGGAGCGTGCTCTTGCCGGCTCCGTTGCCTCCAATAACAGTACAGAAATCCCCGTCATTGAGTGTCAGAGAAAGATCGTTCAAAGCTTTCTTTTCGTTGATGGTTCCTTTAAAAAAGGTCTTGCTGATATGAGAAACGTTTAACATCTGTTCAGCCTGCCTTCCCCATATTCACTTTATCTTTGATCATCGGTGCTGCAAGTGCCAGCATGACAATAATCGCAGTAAACAGTTTCAAATCATTTGGTGGCATTCCGAGATAAAGTACACCTGCAATGACCACTCTGTAAAGAATGGACCCCAGAACGACAGCAGCAAGCGAAGCGGAGAAGCTGTCAGCGCCTAAAATAACTTCGCCGATGATGACGGAAGCAAGGCCGATAACGATTGTGCCAATCCCCATCCCGACATCAGCGAACCCATTATTCTGTGCAACAACCGCACCGCAGAGTCCGATGAGCGCGTTGCTGATGAATAATCCGATAATTGTCATCGTGTCTGTATTGACACCCTGTGCACGAACCATCTGCGGATTAAAGCCCGTAGCACGAATGCACATGCCAAGTTCTGTTCCGAAGAACCAGTAAATGAAACCGATAATCACGGCCATCATAATAAGCGGAACGACAAAACCAGCTGCAGACATGCTGATGTGAAGCATTTCAGATGTTGTTGAAAATACCGTATCGGCACGGAGCAGCGAAATATTCGCTTTCCCCATCACGTGAAGATTGATGGAATATAAAGCGATCATTGTCAGGATCCCGGCCAGAATAGCAGGAATCTTAAGCTTCGTGTAAAGAACGCCGGTAACAACCCCTGCGATGAGCCCGCCCAATGCACCTGCGGCCAGTCCGGCCCAGGGTGAAACACCTGCTGCAATCATTGAAGCCGCAATGGCTCCGCCCAAAGGGAAACTGCCTTCGCAAGTCATATCAGGCACATCAAGCACCCTGAAGGAAAGAAATACACCGATTGCCAGAATTGACCACATGAGCCCTTGTGCCACTGTGGATATTGCTAAATCTACCATAGATACAATCTCCCTCCTTTAATCAAGCGAATTGCCTGTCAATCAATAAAGGCGGCAAGCGCTGTTCTACCGCTGCCGCCTGTTAACTACCTGTAAAATGCGAGGACAGCAGTCTCCGGATTTAAATCAAGGTCTTGCTGGCTGGTTATCATACAAGTACAGTTTTCTTGCCCGCTGCCATACGTCACTGGGCAGCTTGATATGAAGCAGGTCCGCCTGTTTCATATTGATAACCATATCAGGATCGATTTGATGGGTAATCGGAATGTTCTCCGGCAGGAAATTCCCGCTTAAGAGTCTGGCAGCAATTCTGCCCCCGCTAAATCCCATACGGTAATAGGACGGTGAAACCGATATCAGAGCACCTTTCTTCACCATCTCCATCTGTTCACCGATAATAGGAATTCCCGCGGGTGTCAAAATCTTTACCACTGCATCAAAATTCTTGAGTACGGCGGGATCCTCCGGAATATAAACAGCATTCACATTGCCCAAAAATTTACGGATCTGGATATCCGATCTCTGGTCCGGATTAAAAGCAACCTCGAAAAGACTGATATTTTTCTGTTCTGAAACTGCTCTCAAAATCTTAAGCTGGAGCACTGAATCCTCATCTGTGGGATCGTACAGGATTCCAAGCTTATTCACAGGGAAACACTGCGCAGCCGTTCTTATCTGCGTCAGTACCTGCGGAGTATCCGAGATGCCTGTAAAGTTTTCGTGGGATTTGAAAACCTCGTCGCTTTTGAAAAGATATACTCCAACACCTACGACCGGTATGTTTTTGGTCACTTTGGCAAGAGCCTTGGCCGAATCCGTACCGACAGCTATAATAAGATCTTTTTTATTCGAGGAAAATTTCTTGGCGCCCCGTTCAAGCTTCTTGTCATCCCCATTGGCATTGATCACTTCGATATGAAGTCTTTCTCCATTCGCGTAACCGCTGGATTCCAATCCTGCTAAAGCCCCGGCTACCATTTTATCCTGTTCAGGCAGGCTTTCGGATTGCAGAACACCAATACTGTATACGTTTTTCTGCGGTATAGGTTTTGTGCTTTCCTCCGGAGATTTCTGCTTATTGCCAAAAAAGAGAATTAAGGCTATTGCTATATTGCAGACTGCAAAAACAAGCATAAGCCACCAGAGCTTTTTAAGTTTCGAGGCCACTTCCTGAATCCCTTCTTAAATCAGACCATTTCAGCCCTGTCAAGAACCGATTGAGGAATCTTGATTCCGAGCGTGTCCATTTCATTCTTATTGATATATAACTTAGATTTGTCAGCACCTTCAACAGGGAAGTCTTTTACTGTCTTGTTTCCCTTGAGGATCTCGGCTGCCATTTCACCGGCACGGTGCCCGATGTCGTAGAAGCTGATTGATTCAGAAGCCAGAACACCAGATTTTACATGTCCCTGCTCAGCGCCGTATACCGGAATCTTTTCCTTATTGACAACTGCCATGAGTGTCGGAATAGAAGAAGCAATAATATTATCCGTTGGCACGAAAATTGCATCTACTTTTCCACCCAGGAAGCCTTCGGCAACCTGCTGTACATCATTGACACTGTTTACGGTCAGTTCAACGACATCGATGCCTAATGGCTTGCAGGCATCTTTAAGTTTCTGGGCCTGAATCACTGAATTGATTTCACTTGAATTATAGATGATTCCTAATTTCTTGATATTAGGCTGAATTTCCTTGATCAAAGCAACCTGCTTATCGAGCGGTCCCCTGTCATGAGTACCGGTCACATTGCTGTCAGGCTGTTTTTCAGACTTCATCAGTTTTGCATTTTCAAAATCTGCAATTGCGGTGCAAATGATCGGAATTTTATTTGTTGCATTGGCCATAGCCTGTGCTGCAGGCGTTGAAATGGCCGCAATAAGCTTATAGTCGCCAGATACGAATCTGTTAGCAATAGATCTGAGGTTCGACTGATCTCCCTGCGCATTCTGCTGGTCTATTTCGATTTTGTCCTTGAGGCCGCTTTCATTTAATGCATCGACAAAGCCCTTGTTGGATTCATCCAGTGCAGGATGCTGCACGATCTGTACAACGCCAACCTTCATTTTACCGCTGTTTCCGGAGCTCCCGGAGTTGTTTCCACAACCTGCGATTACACCTGCTGCCATTAATCCGCAAATCCCGACAGCTAAGATTTTCTTCCAATTTTTTCCTACCATTCTACTATTCCTCCATTCTTAAATCTAAAACAAATCAAATTTCCACAATCAATAAGAACAATTATGGAACCGATATGCTGTTTTAGCGATGACTTTCGATAATTATAGCATATAAAGGCATTTTTCACCATGTAATATACAAAATAACACAATAAAAAACGCCTCTACAGGAGAGACGTCTTCTTATTAACCTTCTACAGTTTTTGTAATGACTTGTTTGCCTTTATAGAAACCGCATACCGGGCATACATGATGAGGTTTTTTCATTGCGTGGCACTGTGGGCATTCCACAAGACCCGGAACAGTCAGCTTCCAATTAGCACGTCTTTTATCACGACGGGATCTAGAACTTTTTGTCTTCGGAACCGGCATTTCTAGCACCTCCTTACCTATCGGCCGTTATGCCGTTTTATTCGTCTTCGCTGCACTTCAATTACGATTTCGGTGCACTGCTCTAATCAACTTAGAGTAAATTATCAACTTCATCATTATACGAAGAGTTATGCCATTTGTCAAGGATAACATTCATTCTATACGGTATTTTCCATGACATATTGCTGAACACTGAGGGAGCGTCCTGAAAAGAAATCTTCATACAAAGAATTCCGTTGTAATGCTGTGTATCAGTATACCGTATCAATGAAAAGCATAACAATCCTTTTGCTTTAGGCAGGCAGAAATTCCTTATGGCTGATTTGCCCCGGAAGGATCTGCATGTATCCCCGCAATCACCATCTGCTTCTCGTCTTTTCTCAAGCGGAAAAAGCGGTACAAATTGGCCGCGGCTTTCTTATTCATTCCCGGAACGCTTGCCAGTTCTTCTTCTGTCGCCTTTTTCATTTCATCCAGGGAACGAAAAGCATGCCAGAGGGCATTCCTTCGTGTCGGCCCGATTCCCTCCACATGATCAAGGATAGACTCTGTATTGCGTTTATTCGTCCAGCTTCTATGATACGTAATTACGAAGCGGTGCGCTTCATCGCGGATGAACTGAAGAAGCTGCAGCGCAGGCTCGTGATGATCAAGCACAACAGGAACATCACTGCCTTCCACATAGATTTCCTCTATTCTTTTAGCAAGCCCGATGACCGGCGCGTTGCAGCCCGCATTTCTGATTACAGGAAGGGCCGCATGCAGCTGCCCAAGCCCGCCATCAAGAACAATGAGATCTGGTTCAGGCCAGTCTTTTCTATTTCCATATCTTCGCTGCATCACTTCCGCCATGGATTTGAAATCATCTGCATGTCCCTGCGTGGTTACCAGTTTGAATTTGCGATACTCGCTTTTTGCGGGACGTCCATGCTCGAAAACAGCCATTGAGCCGGTCGTTTCGGCCCCCTGATTATGAGATATATCAAAGCATTCCATTCGCTCGGGAAGACGGGGCAGGTTCAGTAGTTCCTTCAGCTTCTTAACAGCGCCCTGTTCTCTGGCATCCTGATATTCCCACTGCAGTTTCTTATCAGAAAGATATTTTTTGGCATTTGCCATAGCCATGTCTTTCAGCTTTCTCTTGAAGCCTCTTTCAGGAACAATCATCTTCACTTCCGTTCCTTTGATCTGCTTCAGCCATTCCAGCAGAAGCTCAGAGTCCTTAGGCAGCATGGGAAGAATGATTTCCTTCGGAACGGACATCGGATTCCCGGCATAGAAATCCTTGATAAAAGCTGTAATAATGTCCTGATCCTGCTCATCAGCGCTTTCCGGAATACTGAAATTTTCTTTTCCAACCATTCTGCCATAGCGGATGTAAAAGACTTCAAGGCCGGTATGGCTTCCATCTCTTGCCATTCCGACAACGTCAAAGTCTCCTTCGTTGGAGATGATGTTCTGTCTCTGCTGAACGCTCTGAATCGCCCTGATCTGATTCCTGAATTCTGCAGCCTTCTCATATTCCAGTGCTTCTGATGCCTGCTCCATCTTCTGCTGCAATTCCTTTACCAGTTCTGTGCTCTTGCCTTCAAACAGGTCACAGATGGTCTTTACGTACCGCTGATACTCTTCCTTCGTGCAGTAATTGAAGCACGGAGCACAGCAAAGATGCAGGTGGTACTGAAGGCAGGGTCGCGGCACTTTCATGGAACGGCATGTACGGATAGGATAGTATCTCCGCAAAACACTCAGCGTCTTGCGAAGGCTGCCTACATCCGTAAACGGGCCGTAATATTTAGCATGATCGTCTCTTCGTATATTCCTTGTTACGAAGATGCGCGGCCATTCATCCCCCGTCGTGATTTTGACATATGGATATGACTTGTCATCTCTCAAGGAAATATTATATTTAGGGTGCATTTCCTTGATCAGATTGCATTCCAGGATCAGTGCTTCCATCTCAGATCCAGTCATGGTGATATCTAGATCATCAGCATGCCGTATCATCGCTGCAACTTTAGGCGAACGATTCTTGTCCTCTCTGACATAGGAACGAACCCTGTTTTTTAAGTTCTTTGCTTTCCCGACATAGATGATACGGCCGTCCTTATCTTTCCATCTATATACACCGGGCGAGTCAGGAAGTGCTTCGACTTTAGCCCGGATTTTATCATTGACTTCTATCATCCTTATGCCTCTTCATTATTTCTATAGTCCGGTCGATGACAGGCTTCAAATATTGGCCGGTATAAGATCTGGAAACCTGACAGATTTCCTCAGGAGTTCCTTCTGCAACGACTTCACCGCCTTTATCGCCGCCCTCTGGACCGAGATCGATAATGTAGTCAGCTACTTTTGCCACATCGAGATTATGTTCGATAATGACAACTGTATTCCCCTGATCGACCAGCTTCTGCAGTACGATAAGCAGTTTGCGTATATCTTCACTATGAAGTCCTGTAGTCGGCTCATCGAGGATGTAAAGGGTATCACCCGTTCCTCTTCTCATCAGTTCCGTAGCCAGCTTTACACGCTGCGCCTCGCCGCCGGACATCGTGGTAGCCGGCTGTCCCAGACGGATATAACCCAGCCCGACTTCCTGCAGTGTTAAGAGCTTGCGAAGGATCTTATCATGATTCTCGAAGAACGGAATGGCTTCATCAACAGTCATATTCAGTACGTCTGAGATATTTTTCCCTTTATACCGCACTTCAAGAGTTTCTCTGTTATACCTTGCCCCATGACAGACTTCGCAGGGAACATAGACATCCGAGAGGAACTGCATCTCAATTTTGATGATGCCGTCGCCATGACAAGCTTCGCAGCGTCCGCCCTTTATATTGAAGCTGAATCTTCCAGGCTTATACCCTCTCATCTTGGCTTCTGAAGTCTGGCTGAAGAGCTCCCTGATATCCGTAAAGATTCCCGTATAAGTTGCCGGGTTCGACCGGGGTGTGCGCCCGATCGGCTGCTGATCTATATCAATGACTTTATCAATGTATTCGGTTCCTTCCATGCTCTTGTAGGCGCCGGTTCCATATGATGTATGGTTTTTGATATTTGACAGTCCCTGGTAGAGAATCTCATTGATCAGGGTACTCTTGCCCGATCCCGATTCGCCTGTGACAACCGTCATCTCTCCAAGCGGGATTTTTACATCTATATTTTTCAGGTTGTGTTCTGTTGCCCCGCGGATTGTCAGGTAGAGCCCGTTTCCCTTCCTCCTGCTTTCAGGAAGCGGTATATATTTTTCACCTCTCAGATAAGCCCCGGTTATGGAACCAGGTGTATTTTTTACATCTTCAGGCGTGCCTTCAGCAACAATATATCCGCCTTTTTCACCTGCACCAGGACCGATATCAACGACCCAGTCTGCCGTACGGATCGTATCCTCATCATGCTCTACCACGATCAGGGTATTTCCCAGGTCTCGCATTCCCTTAAGAGTGGCAAGGAGACGGTCGTTATCCCTTTGATGGAGTCCGATGGACGGCTCATCCAATATATACAGGACTCCCACAAGCCCGGACCCTATCTGTGTAGCAAGACGGATGCGCTGCGCTTCCCCGCCGGAAAGTGTCATCGCATTTCTTGAGAGCGTAAGATATTCCAGACCGACATTGGACAAGAAGCTTAAACGGCTTTTTACTTCCCTGAGAATCTGGTCTGCAATGACCTTCTCCTTTTCCGTCAAATCGAGATTTTCGAGGAAAGGAATCAAATCAGCAACCGGCATAGCGGACAGTTCAGCAATATTCTTATTTCCGACACGGAACGCAAGGCTTTCGGGCCTGAGACGTGCGCCATGGCAGACAGGACACGGTTTTTCGATGAGATAGTTGGACAGAGTTTCCTTCATCTTTTCCGTCCATGCTTCCTCATAGCGCCGTTTCGTCATGGGGACAATTCCTTCAAATGTCCGCTGATACGTCTTCGTTTCGCCATCCTGATTCGTGTATTGGAACGTCAGGAGCTCTGTACCGCCGAATTCGAATTCCATCTGCGCTTCTTCCGGCAGATCATCGAAGCAGTTGTCCATTCCCAAACTATACGATTTAAGGAACGCATCCAGCTGTTTATAGAGCCAGCTTTCCTTGTTGTATGGAAATGGCTTGATGGCCCCCAGACGGAATGACAGGCCGTGTTCCGGAAGAATACGGCTGAAATCAGCTTCCAGGGAAGCTCCGAGCCCCGTGCATGCAGGACATGCACCAAGAGGATTGTTGAATGAGAAAATCCTGGGCTCAGGCTTAGGCAGTGAAATCCCGCATTCCGGGCATGCAAAATGCGTACTGAAAATGTGGTCTTTGCCGCCAATCACTCCCGCAACCATCATTCCGTCTCCCAGCTTAAGAGCTGCTTCAACAGAATCAGTCAGGCGCTGTGTAATTCCCTCTTTGATGATGATCCTGTCTACTACCACTTCAATGGTATGTTTCTTGTTCTTCTCCAGATCAATGTCATCATTCAGGACAGCGACTTCTCCATCGATCCGTACCCTGACATACCCTTCTTTCCTGAGCTCTTCCAGCAGCTTTTTATGTGTCCCCTTTTTCCCGACAGCTACCGGCCCTAATATAAGAAGTTTTGTGCAGTACCCCAGTGCTTCCAGTGCATCCACGATCTGGTCGATGGTCTGGCGCTGTATCGGTTTTCCGCAATTCGGACAAAAAGCTCTGCTGGCATGCGCATACAGCATACGCAGGTAATCATGAATCTCAGTAACCGTGCCTACGGTGGATCTTGGATTATGGCTCGTTGATTTCTGATCGATGGATATGGCAGGAGACAGGCCGGAAATCTTATCAATATCCGGCTTATTCATCTGCCCCAGGAACTGACGGGCGTAAGCAGAGAGAGATTCTACATATTTTCTCTGTCCTTCTGCATAAATCGTATCAAAAGCGAGTGAAGACTTCCCGGATCCGGAAAGTCCGGTAAATACAATCAATTGGTTTCTGGGGAGTGTCAGATTGATATTCTTCAGGTTATTCTGACGTGCCCCTTGTATAACAATTCCTTTTTCCATACATTCTCCTCATAACATGACAAGATTTTCCAGTGCGCCAAGCCGCAGATGCGTATCAAACTGTCATCAGGCTAGATTCTCTTTTTCATAGGCCTGTTGATACGTTTCTTGGCTGATTCCTGCCTTTTCAATGCGGCATCTGCCCTTGAACCATATCTATTCGTCCATTCCTGACGAAGCTTGCTTAAACGGTCACGAAGCATGGCTGCCTCTTCGAA
>NZ_FR896442.1:12722-23615 GCF_000435155.1 Dialister sp. CAG:357
AACTCCAGTGACTTGGCAGCTTTTTTCATGTTTTTCTCAGTTTCCTTCATCTGGGCATATAACTCTTCATCTGTCGTCTTTTCTGTCTTAGTACTTTCGCTGCCATAATCAGACGGCTTTTCTTCGACTTTCGTCAAATCTATCAGGTCCTTGACCCTTTTCTGTACCGTATGCGGCGTAATATGATGCTCCTTATTATACGCATCCTGTATCTGCCTTCTCCTGTTGGTTTCATCGATGGCATACTTCATCGACTTGGTAATTCTGTCTGCATACATGATGACATGCCCGTGTTCGTTTCGGGCAGCGCGTCCGATGACCTGGATCATTGAGGTCTCTGAACGAAGGAATCCTTCCTTGTCAGCATCCAAAATGGCAACGAGCGATACTTCAGGCATATCAAGGCCCTCGCGGAGAAGATTGATGCCGACAAGCACATCAAACACACCGGCACGAAGATTTCTGATGATCTCGGCTCTTTCAATTGTGGCGACATCAGAATGGAGGTACCTGACTTTTACGCCTGCTTCTGTCAGAAAATCCGTCAGGTCCTCTGCCATCTTTTTAGTCAATGTAGTGATCAGGACTCTTTCGTGGACTTCTTCCCTCTTGTGTATTTCCCCAAGGAGGTCATCCATCTGTCCCTCTATAGGCCGCACTTCGATGCTCGGATCCAAAAGTCCGGTCGGCCTTATGATCTGCTCCGCCAGATTTGTCTGAACCCCCATTTCATAAGGACCGGGTGTTGCCGATACATAAATAATCTGATTGATTCTTTCTGTGAATTCATCAAAAGTAAGCGGTCGGTTATCCAGTGCACTTGGAAGGCGGAAGCCATAGTCCACCAAGGTCTTTTTGCGTGACTGGTCGCCATTATACATAGCGCGCAGCTGAGGCACGGTTACGTGGGATTCATCAATCATAATCAGAAAATCTTCCGGAAAATAATCAAGCAGCGTAAATGGCGGTTCCCCGGGTTTCCTGTTGGACATATGCCTGGAGTAATTTTCTATTCCGGAACAATAGCCGACTTCCTGCATCATTTCCAAGTCATAATTTGTCCTCTGCTCGAGGCGCTGTGCTTCCAAGAGCTTATCCTGCGATCTTAATTCCTTCAGCCTTTGATCCAGCTCAGCTTCAATGGAAGTAATTGCCTTCCTGAGCTTGTCCGAGCTTGTTACATAGTGCGACGCAGGGAATATGCCTATATGGTTTCTCTCTGCCACTGTTTCGCCTGTCAGTACGTCAAATTCGGTTAACGAATCGATTTCATCACCGAACATCTCAATACGGACAGCTATATTGTTTTCAGATGCGGGAAATACATCAATCGTATCCCCTCTCACCCTGAACGTATCGCGCGTAAAATTCATATCATTGCGCATATACTGCATATTCACTAATTTTTCGATAATCTTATCGCGCTCTATTTCTTCACCCGGACGGAGCGACAATCCCATCGTGCTGTAGTCTTCCGGATCGCCGAGACCGTAGATGCAGGAGACAGATGCCACGATAATGACATCCCTTCTCTCAAAAAGCGCCATAGTCGCAGAATGGCGCAAACGGTCGATTTCCTCGTTTCGCGACGAATCCTTTTCAATATAGGTATCCGTCTGTGGCACATAGGATTCCGGCTGATAATAATCGTAATAGGATACGAAATAATAAACAGCATTATCTGGGAAGAAATCCTTGAACTCGCTGGCCGTCTGTGCCGCAAGTGTCTTATTAGGAGAAATAATCAATGTTGGCCGCTGCACTTCCTCAATGACCTTGGCCATGGTAAAAGTCTTGCCTGTGCCTGTTGCACCAAGCAGTACCTGAGCCCACTGCCCTTCATTCAGTCCATTGACCAGTGACTTCACTGCCTTTGGCTGATCTCCTGTCGGCTGAAAGGGTGCTTGCAGCTTGAATGGAATCATCGGCTCGATATATTCTCGTTCTATTCTTGATCTATCCATAAATTTCCTCGTATCCAGTTCAATAATCGAATATTCTCTATTTCTATATTATATCACGTAAAAGAATATTTGTTTTGTACATGGAAAAGCTCTTTGCCATATCAATATCTTATGCAAATATGACTTATGGATAAAACCGGTTCAATAAGCTCTCCATGCAGCTTATTAAACCGGTTTTATCACATCATGCTATTGATCCTTCGACAGGACGTTATTTGTTCATCATATCATAGAGAATCCTGACAACATCACTTTCACTGTCGGGGAGCGATTCGCCGCAGGCTTTAGACATGCGGAGTCTCAAATCAGGATTGGTAAGAATATGTTTAACCGTAGACGGCAGTTCATCCCTCTTGACCCATTCAGCGCATCCCTGATTCTTCATATGCATGGCATTGGCCCGTTCCTGTCCGGGAAGTGTGTTTACCAGAACCATCGGAAGATGCATAACCAATGCTTCCGTGCAGGTGAGTGCTCCAGGCTTCGTAACCAGAAGCTCGCTTCTTGCCATAATTTCAGCAACCTTGTTGGTATAGCTGTGGAGCTCTACCGGATGATGAAGCTTTTCAGAAAGCATGGCAACTTTTTCATATAAGTTAATATTTTTCCCTGTGATGACGATAAACTTTGAAATTTCCTTCACTTCATCCAGGCGGGTTATATTATCGATGACATTTCCAAGCCCGAGGCCTCCGCCCATAACAAGAACCGTGCCCTTTTCGAAAGGCTTTCCCTCTGCAGCTTTTTCATAGAAAGCCCTGCGTACAGGAATCCCTGTCACATGAATGATTTCAGGCGGAATATGGTAGCTTTCCAAAAGAGTTTTCAAATCCGGGGTTGCGACGCAATAACCATCCAGGTAATGGTCTACCCAAAGCTGATGAATATCAAAATCCGTGATTACTCCAAGCATGGGAAACGAAATATTCTGATCCTGTTTCAGAAGATCAGCCGCACCGGCAGGAAACGGGTGTGTGAAAATCATGGCATCCGGTTTTAAAGTTTCTATCAAACTCTTCATCCTGCGCTTGAAGGTAAGCGAAAGCATTTTCTGCGAGAGCTGCCCAAACTTGCTGCTCTGGGAATCACTGTACAGATGATCATATAATTCGGGAAATACATCGATCATTTTCAGATATGTATCCTTGATGATATGGTCAATAGAGAACATATTGCTCGAAACAAAATCCAGAACACTGACAGAGTCTTCCGGATGGAGTCGTTTAACAGCCTCTGCTATGGCCCGGGCCGCCTGGCTGTGTCCGGTTCCTATACTTGCTGTTAAAATAAAAAGCTTTCGCCCTTGATTCGCCATTATACTTCCCCTTTTCATTCGTCTTGTTCAAATTATAACATAGTCAGGAAGTATGATAAATTAAAAAACCACCTCAATTCTGAGGTGGCCCTTTAATTCATTCTTATTTCTTTGCTTTCTTTGCTTTTACTACGTTTACTTTTTCTTTCAGCCGTTTGGATACGCGGAAAGCCGGAGCTTTGGATGCAGGAATCTTGATTTCCTTCTGAGTGGAAGGATTGTGACCAACACGTGCACCACGTTCACGAACTTCGAAAGTACCAAAACCGATGAGCTGAACCTTATCTCCCTGAACAAGAGCGTCAGAGATGACATCAATAACGGCTTTGACTGCCTTTTCCGCATCTTTCTTAGTCATTTCTGCTTCTTCGGCAACTGCTGCGATGAGTTCTGTTTTGTTCATAACTAAACATCCTCCTTTAATAATTGGCGAAATCCTCGCCCTTAGTTCTTTCGGACAAAAGTAATCAACTATTTCCGTTGAATTTTTTCCAGGATTTCTGAGCATCCTCAGGAGTCATGTCAGCAAGGGTTTTGCCGGATTTCTGAAGATCCGACTCAAATAATCTCAACCGATCCATAAAATTCACAGTATAACTGTGTAATGCCAGCTCCGGATCGATCCCTCTTTCGCAAAGTACACGGTCTAAAGCGAAAAGAAAAGCACCCGCGCTGAATTCTCCGGTTCGTTGGTCTTCTGCGTCAAGAATATCGCAGATTTTCCTTCGTACATCCTCTGGGAAACTTTCTGAAAAGAACACTTCTTCCAGTCCGTTGGAACTAACTTTCTTTTGAATTATACACGCTAGAAGCAGACTTGGCAAGCTCCTAGGCACTCCGGATAACAGATATTGCCTGTTTTTTTCAATTCTCTTACGTTTTTCCCATGTTTCAAAAGCCTGATCGAGCTCTTCAGAGGATGAATTTCCGAAAACGAAGGGATGTCTTCTTATCATTTTTTCGGATATGCCATCGACTACATCCTGCATGGAAAACTGGCCTTCTTCTTCACAGAGCTTTGCATGAATGACGACCTGAAACAGTACATCCCCAAGCTCTTCTTTTAAATTAGGAATGTCGTTTTTATCGATTGCATCGATGACTTCATACACTTCCTGAAGGAAGTACGTCCTGAGGGACATATGATCCTGGCTCCTGTCCCACGGGCACCCTCCAGGAGCAAGAAGCCGTCCAACAACATCATCAATCTGCTTCAATGAAAAAGGATGAAGCGGCTGCGTCCTGGCCTTCCTGCTGTCGAAGAAGAAAATAAAATCAGAATCCATTGTGTGATTGGAAAATTCTTCCACGGAAAGCCTTAAAATAGTTCCAATCGGATCAATTGCCAATACAGAAGAATCTTTTGTGTATAATCTTTCTAATCTGGCAGAAAATGATTTAAGATTCTGAGCATTTGAAAATAATACAATCAAGGGATGCTTGAGCTGAAGTGATACACTCCCGGCCTCATTATCTCGTACAATAGTGAATGTATCTTCCTCTGACAGCAAGCCCTTATCCATCAATAAGTCTAAAGCTGTACTAATTTTCATCTATATACCTCTAAATGCGGGAAACTGCAATTTAAACCCTTTTTTGAGCGCTTTATTCACAGCGTTCAGGCAAGATTATCAACTTGATTTTCTTTATTCTATCATGTTCATCGAAGAGAATAAAATAAATGCAGAAATCTTCACGGATATTCTATAAGCAAAAAGGATGCGCCTCAGATGGCGCACCCTTTTTATTGATGAATCTGATAAATTTTCATGGCATTTTCGCGGGTAATATCAATCAGTTCCTGAACATCCATATTTTTGATCCTTGCCAGCTCCTCAGCAACCAGGAGTACGTTGGACGGATCATTTCTTTTTCCCCGATAAGGAGGCGGTGTCAGGTACGGGCTGTCAGTTTCAATCAGCAGCCTGTCCATGGGAATATCTGCAGCAACTTCTTTGAGCTTTATGCTCTTTGAAAAGACCACAGGTCCTGCAAAAGAGATGTAGAAGCCAAGCTTCATCAGTTCCTTTGCCGTTTCTATGCTTCCTGAAAAACAGTGCAGAATGCCGCGAAGGCGGCTGTCTGCATTGCGCTTCAATATTTCCAGAACATCTCCATGAGCTTCCCTGTCATGAATAAGGATAGGAAGATCCAGTTCCTTTGCCATCTGGATCTGTCTTTCAAACCAATACTTCTGGGTATCCTTATCCGTATAGAGATAGTGATAATCGAGTCCGATTTCCCCGATTGCCTTGATCTTATCATGAGTCTTTGCCAGATGGGCAATCTCAGCGAGCACTTCATCTGATGCGCCGTTTGTCACCTGAGGGTGAATGCCGACAGCGGCATAAATTCCTTCATGCGTATCGGCTAGGCGGACTGCCTTCTGGCTTGTCTCCAGATCCTCTGATGGAATGACGACATAATCCAGTGTCTTGAAAATCCGGGCAATGACGTCTTCACGATCCTTGTCGAACGCTTTGTCATAGAGATGGGCGTGCGTATCAAAAAGTCCGGTCATTTGACTTTGCTTCCAGCAGGCATGTCTACAAATGGCACCTGCAGCTCTCCGTCCTTGGAAGCTGCCAGAATCATTCCCTGCGATTCGATTCCCATCAATTTGGCAGGTTTGAGGTTGGAAACAAAAATGACATGTTTGCCGACAAGATCTTCTGGTTTGTAGTACTGGGAAATTCCGCTGACCACTGTTCTTGTATCATCGCCGCCAAGTGATACTGTCATCTTGATCAACTTGTTGGATTTTTCAACCTTTTCCGCTGTCATAATTTCCGCTACTCTAAGATCGGTCTTAAAGAATTCGGAAATATCGATTTCTTCAGTTTTCTCTTCTGCTTCTTTTTTGGAAGAAGATGCTTTTTCTGCCTTCTTGTTGTTCTTGGCTTTTTTGACTGGTTCTGCCTTTTCCTCTTCATCTTCCTCTATTTCAATTCTCGGGAAGATCTGGTCGCCTTTGTGAACCACGGTGCCGTCAGCAATTCCGCCCCATACGAGATCTTTGTAATCAGCATCCTTGAAATCTTTCAGTCCGAGCTGATTCCAGATCTTTTCAGACGCAATCGGAATCACCGGTTCTGCCATAAGGGAAACAAAACGGAGTCCTTCGCAGAGATGATAAAGTACAGCATCGAGTGCCCCTGCTTTGGATTCATCCTTTGCCAGAATCCAGGGGGCGGTTACGTCAATGTATTTATTCAGGGCACGGATAAAAGTCCATACTGCCTTGATTGCATCATTGATTTTCCAGTTGCTCATTCCGCTGCGGAATTCTTCCAGTGTCTGCTTAGCTTTTTCTTCGATGTCTGCAGATGCATCTGCAACAGCCTGATCTCCGGATGCATCGCCATTTGTCAGGACGCCGCCTCTGTATTTCTCAACCATGGAAAGCGTTCTGTACAAGAGATTTCCTAAATCATTCGACAGGTCGGAATTGATTCTTCCAATCAGGCGGTCACGGCTGAAGTTGCCATCCTGTCCAAGCTGGATATCATTGAGGAGATAATAGCGGATCGCATCCGAACCAAATTCCTGAAGGAGCGGAATCGGATCGATGACATTGCCCTTGGATTTGGACATCTTTTCGCCATCAACAATGAGCCAGCCATGCCCGTAAATCTTTTTCGGGATTTCAATGCCAAGGCTCATCAGCATGATCGGCCAGATGATGCTGTGGAAGCGGACAATTTCCTTTCCTACCAGATGAACATCTGCCGGCCAGAATTTGTGGAATTTTTCAGGATCGTCAACAATGCCTGCTGCTGTCAAATAATTGACGAGCGCATCAAACCAGACGTATACGACATGCTTGGGATCAAAGGGAACAGGGATGCCCCATGTAAAGCTTGTACGGGACACGCAGAGATCTTCCAGACCGCTTTTAACGAACTGCACCATTTCATTCTTGCGGGATTCCGGCTGAATGAAGTCCGGATGTTCATCAATGTATTTAAGCCACTGATCGGCATATTTTGACATCTTAAAGAAGTAAGCATCTTCGCTTACTCTCTGCAGCGGACGGCCGCAGTCAGGACAAATGTGTTCCGGCGTCAATTTGTTTTCAGGCCAGAATGTTTCATCAGGAATGCAGTACCATCCTTCATACTTGCCCAGATAGATGTCGCCCTTGTCGTAAGCGCGCTGGAAAAGCATCTGTACGACTTTCTTATGTCTTTCCTCGGTTGTCCTGATGAAGTCATCATTGGTAATATTGAGTTCTTTCCATAGCTGTTTGAATAAAGCGACAATGCCGTCGACGTACTGGATAGGCGTTACTCCGGCTTCTTCTGCTTTCTGTTCAATTTTCTGTCCATGTTCGTCAGAACCGGTCAAAAAGAACACATCATATCCGTCAAGGCGTTTGAAACGTGCTACAGCATCGGCTATCGATGTGCAGTACGTATGACCGATATGGAGTTTTGCGCTAGGATAATAAATTGGTGTCGTAATATAATATTTCGGTTTTTCACTCATAAATGTTTCCTCCCGATCCCTCTTTTTATAATTTATATTGGCTGGGACATCTTATTCATATTCTATTAATATCTTTTTATTATACCATTCTGATAAAAAGATAAAAGTCAAAAAAGGAAAATGCAGGCAGCCTGATCAGATTAATGATCGTTATGCTTCAGAAGATACTGGTAAACCTCTCTTCGCGAAACATTGTAGCGGCCGGAGACTTTGCGTGCAGCTTCCTTGAGCGGCATTCCTTCCGCCAAAGTCACAGCGGCATCCTGCCAGGATGTCTCTTCTTCATCCTCTTTTTCCATGGATTCATTCCAGCCTTCAACCAGAATGACATACTCGCCGCGGGGATCGTTCTCGTTCATCCCGCTTCTGAGTTCTGCGAGAGTCCCGCGTTCAAATGTTTCGAATTTTTTAGTCAGTTCCCTCGCCGTTACCGCATTTCTGTCTCCGAGCGACTGAATGAGTACGTCCATGGTCTCTTTGATGCGGTGAGGCGCTTCATAGAAAATGAGCGTCAGCGGCACTCTTGAAATATCTGCCAGAAGCTTTTTACGTTTGGCCGTAATTTTAGGCAGAAACCCGATAAAAGCAAACTGGCGGGCATCAAGTCCGGATGCGACAAGGGCTGTCAAAGCAGCATTGGGACCCGGAAGCGGGACGACGGGAATCCCCTCGTCCAGCGCCAGGCGGACTAAATCAGCTCCCGGATCGGATATGACCGGCATCCCTGCATCGCTGACCTGCGCAACAGAGTGTCCTTCCTTCAAAGCTTCAATCAGTTTGGGCCCGGCTTCTTTTTTATTATGCTCATGGTAGGATACCGGGTGTCCCTGTATCCCCAGGTGTTCTAAAAGAATCCGTGTGTGCCTTGTATCTTCGGCCGCTATGATATCTGCATTCTTCAATATATCAACGGCGCGATAGGTTATATCCTGCAGATTGCCGATCGGCGTCGGTACCAGATAAAGTGTCCCCTTCTCCACTTCACTCATGACTTTTCCTCCCATATATCTCACAGACTTCCTCTGTGTAAGAACCATCATCATTATGAAGAAGAAGCGGCGGTTCTACGACAAGTTCTGCATGCCCCCCGTATCTCCATTCTATCAGTACCCTGACTGCCGTATGGCCTTTTCTGGCATAGACAAAGCGCATGCGTTTAGGCTCCATATGATACTTTCTTCCTATAGTGATAAGGTCAGCCGTCCTGTCCGCCCTGTGTACCATAGCCAGCCGTCCGCCGTATTTCAGAAGATACTGCGCTGTCTTGAATACGTCATCCATCGTCGCATTCATTTCATAACTGGCGCTGGCCACCCCGCTTTTGGCACTCATTCTTCCAGTCCCCACTTCCCGATAAGGCGGATTAGCCAGTACCAGAGAGAATTTTCCGGAATCGAACTGCCGGGAAGATTCCCGGTAATCTCCTTCAATGACTTTGATCTGCGCTTCTTTATGATTCCCTTCCACATTCCTTCTTGCCAGATCCGCCATTACAGGGTCCAGTTCAAAAGCCGCAATATGATTGCCGCCGAGTGAAGAGACAAGCAGTGCAATAACACCTGTGCCTGTTCCAAGATCGGCGATGACATCATTTTTCTTAGGCTCTACATAATGAGCCAGTAATACAGAATCTACAGAGAAGCAGAAATGATCCGGCCTTTGGATGAGTTTCATATCATCCCTGACTAAATCGTCGAGTCTTTCTCCCTCATTCAATACCCATTCATCAGCCATTTTCAGCCTGCTCTACCTCGTCCCAGGGGAAAGTCTTTGTCTTCTGCCCCTCCAACTGCACTTTAACTGTATGTTTTTGTGTATTGACATAGAGAATCTGTCCCGCACCTTCTTCCGTAATCGCCTTCATGCCGACCCGGAACATCTTCTCATTCCCCTTATCTCTATGGCAGCAGCCCTTCTTCTTGCATCCGTCATGTACATACTGGTCGTTTTCATAACGCAGGCAGCACATGAGGCGCCCGCATACACCGGATATCTTCGTCGGATTCAGGGAAAGGCCCTGATTCTTTGCCATCTTAATGGAAACCGGTGCAAAATCACCGAGAAATGTTGCGCAGCATAAAGGTCTCCCGCAGGGGCCGATTCCGGACACCTGTTTAGCCTCATCCCTTACGCCTACCTGCCTCAGTTCAATCCTGGTATGGAACACAGACGCCAGCTCTTTGACAAGATCCCTGAAGTCGACTCGTCCGTCAGACGTAAAGAAGAAAACGATTTTATTCCGGTCAAAGGTATATTCAGCGCGGAGAAGCTTCATAGGACACTTGAACTTCTCTATTTTCTTAAGACAGATTTCGTAGGCTGACTGCTCGCGCTCCTTGTTTCTTTCCAGCTGCGCCATATCTTTAATCGTAGCTTTGCGGATGACCGGTTTCTGCGGCATATCCTCCTCGCTGACTTTATCTGGCATAAGGACAACATAACCGTATTCCAGTCCCCTGGATGTTTCAACAATAACTCCATCATCTATATGCAAATCAAGATTGTTGGAATCAAAGTAATATATTTTACCCGCAGGCTTAAATCTGACACCTATAACTTGATTCATTCTTTTCTGCCTCTCTGTATATTCTTCAATTGGATAAGAATCATATCCCAAATATTTTTTATATTAATATAATGCGTATATGCGAGCTCCGCATCGCGGAAAACTTCCATCACCTGCATGACTTTGCCATTCCACTTCCGGGAAACAGCCATCTCGCGTCCCATGACCGACATGCACCTTGCCCGGTTCTGGTCACCGGTTTCAGCCAGCACGAGTATATCCCGCCCGACCAGGATGATCCAGCGGAGCATTTGATGGAATTCATCTCTGTCTTTCCATTTATGCCCGCTTAATGCAGAAAATGAACGGGGATTATCCGTAATGGTTTCCCAGAACGACATGGCTGCATCAGGCTGTGCATTATCTTTTTCACTGCAAATTTCCAAAGTAATGCCCGGGTTTCCTTCTGAAAGCTGGTAAAGCATATCAGGAGTCATATTCACCGGCACCGGGTATTTGCTGCTTTCCCTTTGGAGAAGTGCAAGATATTCTTCCCTTCCAAGCGGGGTAAAGGCAAATTTCTCGCTTCTGGAAATCACTGTCGGAAGAATGGAGTTCAG
>NZ_FR896442.1:23647-25478 GCF_000435155.1 Dialister sp. CAG:357
TTCAGATCCGTAGAAATCAGAATATAATAAACATTGCTTTGAGGCTCCTCAAGGGTTTTGAGCATAATATTTGCAGCAGCCGCTCTCATGAACTGGCATTCATCGATAATGCAGACATGAGCCTTTTCATCAAAGGACGCCATGCTTTCAAGAAATGTACGGAACTGCTCTACTTTCAATTCCATCTTCCCGGGGCGAAGATACCACAGCCTGTTTCCAGTCATCGGGAGCGTCATCTCTTCTCTGGCGGATGATATGTGCAATTCATCAAATTCTCCGGAAATCTTTTCAGATTCTCCTGTAAGAATTCCCGCCAGATCAAATGCTGCTGTCGTCTTGCCCAGCCCGTCATCCCCATATAGGATCAGGGTATGAGGAAACCTGTTGTTTTTCAGCAGGGATTTCCATTCCTTCTGAACTTTTTCCTGTCCATAAATATGCGGAAGAAAGAGTGACACCTGGTACCTCCATATACGCTGTTAGTTAAGTAATACACTTTAATTCTACCATGCATGAAGAATGACTGCAAAAGTTAGCACTTCTGCCAGAATGCATGTCAGATTCCGGATAATAAATCCGGGATTTCGAGTACGTTCTGCACGTAAGGAACGCCTTCTTTTTCAAAAAGGCTGGCAGTCTTATCTTTCTCTGCTCCGTACAGCACTCCTATGAACCTGAAGCCTGCAGCTCTGCTTCCCAGCAGGTCCGAGAAGGAATCCCCGCAGACATAAATCTCATCTTCGCTGCCGCGCGCAATTGTTCCTGCCATATATGCAGGATAATTTTCCTTATTTCTGCCATAAGCAGCGCACAAATAGATAAAAGGATGCGGTTTATCAGGAACACTTCCTCCGTACATTTTTGATTCATCTACCGCATCAGACGCAGTCGCTAAATAGTTTGATTCAAACTCTTCATACCAGCCATAGGTTTTAAAAGGGACTTCCATTTCAATCCGGGCACGTCCCGTCGCAACCCCAATCTCATAACCGCTTTCTTTCAATCTTTCAAACATATTCTTTATGCCAGAAGGCGGAGCAAGCGGTGTTTCCCTGTCCAGGAATCCCGGCTTCCCGCCGCTGTATGGCGCTTTATGGAGATAGCGGATATAATTATCATCCCCCAGGTACCATTCCTGAAAAGCTGACGTATGGATTTTCCAAAAAGAAGATCTCAATTCTGCCCATGTATCCGGATTGGCAAAAGACGGAGCCATTGCTGCTGCCAGTGTATGAATGACATCTTCTCCGTAAATCCCCTCCGGCACTGTCTTCTCCCATTTCTCTAATATCTTATCCGCAGACGGAACAGGAATCCCCATCAATATTTTCCCTGTCTCCTGCACATCTTTCTCCGATTCCAGACGGAATGCCACTTTTTCTCCGCCGGAGCGGGCAGAATAAACTTCTGCCATGATCCAGAAAATCGTAATCAGCGCAGCATGAACCATATCCCAGTTTGAGTTGATCCCTCTTGCCTTCAGCCAGGATATGAGCGTGCCATTTCCCCACACGCTTTTCCTGCATTCTGCAATGCGTCCTTCATTGACCGTGCCAACAATAAAATTATCCTTTTCTGCCGGCATGCCCATATACTTCGGGCTGTATAAAATTTCCCAGACAGTCAGTGCTGCTATATCAAAATATCTTTCTTCACTAAGAAGTACGCCATCGACGTCAAATATGACTTTTTTCATTTTTCCTCCATGAAATGGAACATTTTCATAATTTATCCTTATTTTATCATATTCACATTCCATTAATGAATCAATGCGCCAAAAGGTTTTCATTTCAGGGCTATAGGACAAAACGTGTTGGTAAAAATTTATATT
>NZ_FR896443.1:0-2621 GCF_000435155.1 Dialister sp. CAG:357
CCAAAAGCCGCATGATTCTTTCCCATTGCCTTTTTTTGTCTGTACGGCTGGTGCAACAAGCCCTAGTCCTCTCCGTTCAGGCCCAGCTTATTGCGCCAGTAGTTCGAATACACGGCGCCCATGGGATTATGGGCCAGGACGCGGTCCTTAGCGATCAGGTTGGTCACCGGTCCCTTACAGGACGCATTGAAAATGGCATCATGGCCGACGCAGAGCCCGGCAGAGACGAAGAGCTCACAGCCCTGTTCATTCAGAAAATGGGCTTGGTTTTTCGGGTTGCACATGCTTTCGATGGGGTTTTCCGGCGTGACCCGGGACAGGCCCAGCTCGTCCTTGGCAATACCGCAGTTTTTGCAGCAAATAGAATAGACGTCGAAAAATTTCGAGAAATAGCTGGCAATGAGCTCCATTTCGTGGCTAATGCCGACGCAAAAGGCCAGGCCGATTTTTTTGTAGCCCATGCGCTGGGCAAAGGCCGCCGTTTCCTGAATGCGCGTATACTGCATATAATACGTCGCTTCGACATAGGCAGCGGCTTCCATCATTTTCCGTTCCTCTGGCGAATACTGGCTCAGGACGGCTTCCTTGTCGACAGGCGTACAGCTCACACCTTTCGTCGCACATATATGGCCACAGTTGCAATTCGCACAATCTCCTAGCATAATGAGGCACCTCCTCCGGAAGGTTTTAGCATAGTATATAGCGTTATGTTTATTCCATCCTACCACAAATACAGTGCCCGTGCATCCTTATTCTTCTCATTTAGAAAAAAGAAGCCTGGTCCGCGTCATCACACGCAGTCCAGACTTCGCTAGTACATCGATTACCACGCCGGCGGCAGCAGTCCTGCCAGGCTGCACAAGGCATAGATGCCGGCACCGCTAAAGAGGGCCACGACCAGGAGCTGCACAGGCAGGCTGGCAATACGGCCACACTGCCAGCAGGGCTGCCGGTTGCCCTGGCGCCGGGCCTGGCGCAGCATGAACACAGGCAGGACGGACATGATAATACCGCCAAAGGTACCGGCGCTAAACAAGGCGTTGACAAAGCCTACGAGATTGCCTGACGCCAGAAAAACAGGCGGTATAACGATGACGGCCAGGCACAGGGCACGGCCCTTTACAGCCCCTTCCGAGGCCAGGTGCAGGCGGTTTACCATATTGGTCAAAAAGCTTTCCGAAATAGCCCAAAAGGACGTCAGCATCGCGCAAAAGGCAAAGGCATTGACCAGGAAAAAGAAAATATCCGGCTGCAGGGCCCGTCCCCACGAGAGAGACGCTACTTCCGTAATCTCTGCTACAGGCAGCATGAGGAAAACAGACAAGGGCACGCTGGCCAGGATGAGAAAGGAAATGCCCATGCCGGTCAGGATGGACGGCACCAATTTTTGTGGCGCATGGGTAAAGCCGCGAGCCAGCTCCGGCACAATATATTGAACGGCATAACAGAAAACGGCAATATTAAAAACCGGGACGGCATGGGCCCAGTGGGTATAAAAAATATCTGCCAGAGGCACGCGGGCTGATACGACAGAGGCCCCGGCCAGGAGCAGCAGCATGATGATCATGCCCAGACTGAGAAATTTTTCGGCTACACCGGTCACCTTCAGGCCGCCCCAGACGACAACGGTCGCAGCGGCAGCAAAGAGAATGCCGGCCAGCTCCGGCGTAAGGCCCGTACACTCGCTGAGGATCCGGCCACAGCCGGCCGTATAGGCAATGAGACTGCAAAAGGACGTAGCGCCAACGGAGAAAAAAATCAGCCAGGAACCGATTCTCCCCACGTACTTTTCAGCCAGGCCGGAAAGCTGCAACGGCTCTTGTGTCCGCAAGGCTGTTTCCGCGACATACAGCATGGAAATACCGGAAAAAATCCCGGCTACGACGAGCCAGACGAATGGGACAGGCCAGCCGGCTAAACGGCTCGCGTAGGCCAGTCCTAAGACACCGGAGCCAATGGTCGAACCGACGACCAGCATGGCTGCCTCCATAAAGGTAAGACGATGCACCTTCAAGGCACTTTGGGTGGCGGCAGTGCCCGCCGCTCTTGTATCCAACTCACGTACATATTCCATCGGCGTATTTCCTCCCGTGGGAACTATTGGTTGGATGTCAGCATGTCGCGTCCATTATACACAGACAGACTGACCCTGACAAGAGGGTTATTAGTGATAATTTTCACGTGTATATAATCTAATCATATAAGGGCGCCGAAAAAAATTTTCCTCATTAAGGTGCCCATTGTGCCTTTTTCCCTGCAGGCAGCTTCCCTCCCCTTTGACAGAATATTTCTGCAAGCTGTATAAGAAACGGAAAATTTCAATCACTTGTTGCTAAAACAGAATAAGTGTGATATGATACGGCCGAGGCAAAAGATAGCATCACGTTACGTGAGTTATACTTTTCGGTTTTATATTTTGAATGGATGGATTGTCAGCTGCTTGGATCTTTTTAGACCGAGACAGAAAGGATACTCATCAAAGACCGCGCTCTTTTTGCGCCCTTTTACGCCAAAAAAGGAGCAAGAGTTGCGCGTATTGACGTCTGCATGTCCCATGCACCTTTCAGTCTGCGCTGAAGGGTGCTTTTTTTAGGCTTATAGGACATTTCGTGTTGTTTTTA
>NZ_FR896444.1:0-8165 GCF_000435155.1 Dialister sp. CAG:357
AAAGGTGTTCAATTTGAACTTGCAATTTTAGATATTTATCTTTCTGAAAATTTCCATGAAATGGAGAGCGCTGGAACACCCGATTCTATCGGCGATCCCAGAACATAGAAAAAATATAGTTTATTATGCTAAAGAGATATAAGAGAGATGGAGAAATAGAAAACGCCCTCAAGCCTTTAGAAACTACATACCCAATCACAGGCGATAGTTGTAGCGAAACTATCTTGTCTGTTAATGGTTGTAGTTTAACGCTTGATTATCCCATACAGGGGATACTTGCAAGGGTTACAGTATTTCTAAAGCTTGACGGACGCGACGTGATAACCTTACAATCTTATCTTAAAATTTGTGGCAACGGATTAGATAACAATGTACATGTTTTTGAATGGACTCATTCAATTACTAATACATTAACAGATTGTATAGGTTAATCCGGTTTAAAGGTACATAGGTATGGGGCTTGCATAAAGTCCCTGCCTGAGCCCTTTTAATTTATTATATCACGGCAGCAATAAAAAAACCGTGAGTAAATGTGCAGTCATCTTGTCACGGTCCCTTTTATGTGCTGGCAAATTCGATGAGAGAAGTATCTACCATATTTATATTTTTGTGCTATCTGAAAATCATACAACCTCGCTCCGCTCGTTGGAAATCAACCCTAACCGCCACTTCGTGGCCCTCCTTCCCCGTCTGGGAAGGTTAACACCATTTCCTTGCTTCGCAAAAGGAAAACAAACCTCGCTCCGCCCCACTCCCCCAACAAAAAGAGCCGCGGAGATGATTTCTCATTTCTGCAGCTCTTTTGTTTGGATGCTTTTTTCAAGACTTCAGTCTCTCGCCGCTCATCCCATTTTTCTTCTGAGGATTTCGAACCAGGTTTTGTACTTGGTCTCGTCTCCTGCGAGGCATACGCAGTAGAAGTTCATCTCCGCTTCGGGGTCGGAGAAGGGGACGGAGAGTCTGTCTCCGTAGTTTCCTACGACGCGGAGGCTGATGTCGGTCGAGAAGCTGGGGAGCGAGGAGTGTTCCACGACTTCGCGGAAGGATTCCTGGTCGTCCTGCATGCGGAATTTCGAATTCGGCATTTTCCCGCGGACGATCGGGCTCCAGACGCCTACGTTTTTCATCATGAGGAAGTTTTCCCCGTTCAGTTCATCGAAGCGGATGGACGTGTCGTATGCTCTCTTGTGCGAGGGCGGCAGGCAGGCGCAGAGGTGCTCTGAGCCGCAGGGCTCGCTGTAGTGCGCTGCATCGTCCGAGGGGTGATTCAGGATGACGAACTGGTACGTGTGATCGGCAAGGCCGGCAAGGAGTTCCTTCTCCGGCTTGATTTCCGTCGAGACTGTCATCCCCGTGAACGCGTCCGTCAAAAACGGCACGAGCTCCATCATCGGCCCCGGCGCGCAGGAGCCGACCGTGATCGTCCTTCTTCTGCGGTCGAGCGCCTTCACCTGCGCGATCATCTTTTCCTCCTCTCGGAGGATTTCCTTGGCATAACGGGCTGCCATCCACCCGTTTTCGTTCAGACGGATTCTTTTCTTTTCGCGGGTGAAAAGAGGAACGCCGAACGTTTCTTCAAGCTTGTTCATCGATCTGGTCAGCGTCGGCTGTGTCAGATGAAGCACGGAAGCCGTCTCGGACAGCGTCCTGTGCTCGCTGAATACAACCAGGTGCTCCAGCAGGTATGATTCGATCATTTCTCTCTCCTTTCGCAAACCGCCTTCCATTCCATGTTTTTAATTATAAACTGGCATAATATACCTTGCAAGTATATTTTTATACGCATCTTTCATTTTACCCGGCCTCATTTTTCTCCTACAATGAATATGTAAACAGGAATCAAATTCATGAAAGGAGGCACCCATGAAATTACTCATCGCTTATTTTTCCTGGAGCGGCCATACGGAACGGATTGCAAAAATGCTTGCCGTCAAAACAAGGGGGCGGCTTTTCCGGATTGAAAGAAATCCGCCTTACAGCACAGATTACGAGACATGTTCCGAAGTCGAAGGCAAGGCTGACGCAGAAGAGAAGCTGCGGCCTGCCCTGAAGCTCCCTCTCCCGGACATACGCACATTTGACGCGATTTTCCTTGCTTTTCCGATATGGTACTACACCTATCCCGGCGTCATCCGTTCCTTCCTTTCTTCGTATCCTGACTGGATGGGAAAGCCCATTTACATCTTCCCGAACTCACTGGATGAAGACCCCGGCTTCCTTCCCAATACGATGAAAGAAGCGGAAAAAGATGCCAAAAATGCAGAAATCCGTCCCGGCCTTTACAACAAGGAATTGAAGAACATCGACGAATGGCTCGCCTCGCAGGATTTCTTCGAACCCTTGAAGCCCATCAAAAAAAGAGCAAAAAAGGCCTGATTTCCTTCTTATAGGAGAGGCCTGTAATATGCAAAGAATGTATGAATTACTATGTCATTTCATACAGAAAATGTATCAATTTTTTACACAAAAAGGAGATTTGAAATGGAATTTGCCACACTCAATACCGGCGCCAGGATGCCTATGGAAGGCTTCGGCGTCTACCAGATCACAGATCTTGATGTCTGCGAAAAGTCCGTTTATGAAGCCATCAAGGCAGGTTACCGCCTCCTTGATACCGCAGCCGCTTACGGCAATGAATCCGCCCTTGGCAAAGCTGTGAAGCGCGCTATCGCTGACGGCCTCGTCAAGAGAGAAGACCTCTTCATCACGACGAAAGTCTGGGTGCAGGACATGCACAAGGCAGGCGACACCTACGCATCCGTAAAACGCTCCCTTGCGCTCTCCGGCCTTGATTACTTCGACCTCGTCCTCCTCCATCAGGCCATAGGCGACTACTTCACCGCTTACAGAGACCTCGAAAAAGCAGCCAAAGACGGCCTCACAAAAGCCATCGGCGTATCCAACTATTTCCCGTCCATCCTCGTCAACCTTTGCGAAAACGTGGAAATCATCCCGGCCGTCAACCAGATCGAAGCGCATCCTTTCTTCACCCGTGAAGAAGACCTCCGTGTCATGAAATCCTACGGCATCGTTCCGCAGGCATGGAGCCCGCTGGCTGAAGGAAATTACGGCATCTTCACCGATCCGGACCTCACCGCCATCAGCAAGAAGTACGGAAAGACCGCAGCACAGGTCGCTCTCCGCTGGAACGTGCAGAGAGGCTTCTCCATCATCCCGAAATCCACTCACGAAGAAAGAATCAAGGAAAACCTGAACATCTGGGACTTTGCGCTCACTGAAGATGAAATGAAGACCATCAGCGCCAAGGACAAAGGCAAGAGCGGCATCATCAACCACTTCGATCCGGACCTCGTCAAGAACCTCAACCATCTTTCATTTGAACATTAATTGACAGTATAAAGGAGAACACCATGGAAACATTCACATTAAATGACGGCGTCGTCATCCCGTCCGTCGGCTTCGGCGTATTCATGATTCCCGTCGGCGATGAAACTTACAATGCTGTACGCACAGCTCTGTCCCTCGGCTACCGCCACATCGACACCGCAGCTGCTTACTTCAACGAAGCAGACGTAGGCCGCGCCATCCGCGACAGCGGCATTCTGAGAGAAGAAATCTTCGTCACCAGCAAACTCTGGCTTCAGGACTACGGCTACGAACCGGCCAAGAAGGGCATCGAGACATCCCTGAAAAATTTAGGTCTCGGCTACATCGACCTCTACCTCATCCATCAGCCATACGGCGACGTACCGGGCGCATGGAAAGCTATGGAAGAAGCCAAGAAAGAAGGCAAGATCCGCTCCATCGGCGTTTCCAACATGACACTGAAGATCTGGAACTCCTTCGTTCCCCAGTTCGACACCATGCCAAGCGTCAACCAGGTCGAATGCAACCCGCTCTACCAGCAGAAGGAAATCCGTAAGCTCATGGCAGAACACGACGTCCGCCTCGAAGCATGGTACCCGCTCGGCCACGGAGACAAAGCCCTCCTTGAAAACCCCGTCATCACAGACCTCGCTGAAAAATACGGAAAGAACCCGGGCCAGATCATCCTCCGCTTCGAAAACCAGAAAGGATTCATCGTCCTCCCGAAATCCACCCACGAGAAAAGAATCAAAGAAAACATCGACATCTTCGACTTCAAGCTCACCGATGAAGAAATGAAATCCATGGAAGCCCTGGATACAGGCAAAGGCCACCACAACCCGGATGCACCGGGCGTAGCAGAAATGCTCCTTGCCAACTTTAAAGTACATGACTGATAGATAATTAAAAAGAAGCTGCAGGAATGAGCCATCATTTCTGCGGCTTTTTTGCTTGCATATTTGATTAGAGAATACCAACACATTTATATATTTGCGCTATCTGAAAACCTCAAAACCTCGCTGCGCTCGTGGAGATGAACCTCCTCAGACGACTCCGTCGCCAGCTCCCCCTACGGGGCGAGCTCTGACACCCTTAAACCGAACTTCGTTCGATGAAAAACCATAAAACCTCGCTGCGCTCGTGGAAATGCAACTCATCCGAGAAATTTTTAAAAAGCAAAAATTTCCCACCTTCTCCTGCCGGAGCAAGGTTAAGACCGGCCTACGGCCCTGAAAATCAGGACTCAGTACATCGCAGTTTGATAAATCAAGACTCAGTACATCGCAGTTACATAGCCGTTCGCGACGATACGGAAGGTTTTGACCTGCCCCAGCGGGGAAGAATGCCTTTGACCTTGCCCTGGAAGGGAAGGTGCCCGACCTTAAATTCTGATGTCGGGCGGATGAGTTGCATTTCTTCAGCCGCTAGGCTGGTTTTATGGTCTTTAGAAAATGCATTTTCTAAAGTTTTCGGGAAAGGGGTGCAATATTCATCGATTTTTCCAATATAAAAGGTTCCTCGAACGAAGTTCGGTTGTACGTTTTTAAAGCCACATCCCTCTCCTATCCTCACTCATGTATTTATTCAATGGACTTATTCAAAAGTTTTTCATGAGAACATTTGGTTCGAATCGAGGGGGTTTTGTTCTGCTCATTTTGGCCTGACCATAAAGTGACCGGCATTGGGATTTGCCCATGGATTCGGGATTTCCTCTTTTCTTTCATTCTCATGATTTCGTTTGAAAAGTCTGTTTTTATCAGATGCTGCCGCATGCGGGGAGCAGCGGGGAAAAATGTGGGTTGACTTTCTCCGGTTTTTGACTCTGAAGGAAATTCTGTTCGATTTGCATGGTTTTCCACATGCGCTTTTTCTTAAATGGTACACTTTCCTTTAAGGTGGTTTATGGGGTCCCGGAGTCCTCCTCAAAATATATAGAGGAAAATCTTTCCATTGGGAATGGACAGCGGACAAATATTCCACTATCTGTGAATAGTCCGTTAAACAGGAAGGAAACCGGCTTCCTGCAATCAGTTCTTTTGACTTTCGCTTTACTTTGTCATATTTTTTTACAGGCGTTTTCCCCTGTGAAAAGTGAATTCACAGTTTCCACAGGTGTGAATTGTGAATTCATGTCCTGAAATCGGCTTGGTATCGAATGAATCTACAGATAGAAATCCTTCTTTTATATGAGTTATTCACACTAATTCACAGTTTTCTGTGTATATCTCCAGTGGACAGTGAATTTTTTCCTGCTTATTATCGTGAAAATACCAATTCACACAATTTTTTTACACAGCCTGTGGATAACTGTGAATAACTCTGTGAATATAGTGAACAACCTTATGTTCGGTTCCATTTCGTGTGATGTCGTGTATGCTTAATCGAAATTTTTCATTAGATTTGTAAAAACGGGGTGAATTTCTTGACAGCCCTATTTTGCAATGCTATAGTAATGGCAAGCTTCATACAGGCAGTGAAGAGAAGAGTATGAAAACAGGATCCGGCCAAGAGAGCTCCGTTTGGTGAGAGGGAGTACGGATACGTTTCAGAAGATGGCCTCTGAGCCTGGCGTGCCGAATAGTGAGGCAGCCCGGGATCTCCCGTTACAGAGACAGGGTATCGGAGTTTCTCCCGTACCTGCGAGGCTGGCAGAGTGATCTGCCGGTAAAATTGGGTGGTAACACGAACAGACGCTTCGTCCCTTTGGGGCGGGGCTTTTTTTGTTTCCTTCCCGGCTGCTTTCCTGTGAAGTTTCCATCATTCTGCATTTAGTAAGGAGGTCTCTTTTATGAAATTAAAAACTACCATTGCTCTTTCCCTGGCAGCGATTGCCTTTGCCGGTGTCATTTCCGGCTGCGGCGGCGACAAGAAGCCGGCTGCTTCTTCTGCTGCTGTGAAAAATGAAATTTCCGTAGGTATTACACCTGGCTATTCTGAACAGGTCATGGAATATGCAGCCAAGGAAGCTGCTAAGCAGGGTCTGACTGTCAATATCAAGACATTCTCTGACTATGTCACCCCGGACCAGGCTCTGGCTGCCGGCGACATCGATCTGAACTCTTTCCAGCACGGCCCGTTCCTGCAGGCTTTTAATGAAAAGAACGGGACCCACCTTGTTTCCATCGGAAATACATACCTCGCACCGCTCCGCGTTTATTCCAATAAGATCACCAGCATCAAAGACGTTCCGGACGGCGCAAAGGTTTCCATCCCGAACGATCCGTCCAATGGCGGACGCGCTCTGCTCCTTCTGGACCACAACGGTCTCCTGAAGCTGAAACCGGGCACCGATCCGACAAAGGCAACGATCAATGATATCGCTGAAAATCCAAAGAAACTGGAAATCATCGAACTCGAAGCTGCCCAGCTCCCGCGTTCCCTCGATGATGTAACGATTTCCGTCATCAACGCAGGCTATGCGAAGTCCGCAAACCTGGACTCCAAGAAAGCACTGGCTACTGAAGATAACACGTCCCCATACGTCAATATCATCGCAGCCCGCGAACAGGATAAGGACAACCCGACCTACCAGAAGTTCGTCAAGATCTTCCAGAGCGACAACGTCCGCAAGTATATCAACGATAACTTCTCCGACGGCCTCGTTCCGGCATTCTAAGAAGGAAAATGAAAAGACTGCAGCAAAATGTGCCATCATTTTGCTGCAGTCTTTTTTATTTCCTTAGTCCATATCTTTTTCCCATACTCGGAGTGTATGGACGCCGGCTTTGTCGCCTTCTTGTTCGAGCTTCTGGATTTCTTCTTCTGTGAGTCTCACATCCATGGCAGCGGCGGCTTCTTCTACCTGTTTTACTTTCGTGACGCCAATGATCGGAAGGGTGCCTTTGGCAAGGGCCTAGGCGATGGCGGTCTGGGACGGGGTGATGTTATGCGCTTCCCCGATTTCCTTCAGGGCTGCAAGGATGCCGTCCAGTTTGTCCATGATGCCGTTGTAGCTCTTTCCTCTTCCGCTTCTTTCTGGCATGAGGTGGTCTTTGTCATACTTGCCAGTGAGGGCGCCCTGTTCGAGGACCATGTAAGCGTAGAAGGTGATGCCCTCTTCTTTGCAATAGTCCAGGATGCCTGCACGTTCGGACGACCTGTGGAGAAGGCTGTAATGGTTCTGCACGGCTGCGACGTGAAGGCCTTCTGCCGAAAGGATTTCCTCTGCTCTTTTGATTTCTTCTAAGTTATGATTGGAAACGCCGACGGCGCGTGCTTTGCCGCTTTTCACGACGGGGATGATTTCCTTTGTCCATCTTTCCACGTCGGCCGGATTGTGGATCCAGTACAGGTCGACGTAGTCGGTATGGAGGCGTTTCAAGCTTTCATCCATCATTGTTTCGGTGGGATGCTCCACGTCTTTGGCAATCTGCGGGGTGAACTTGGTCGAGATGTAGAGATCGTCCCTGTCGCAGTCATCAACGAATTTGCCCAGAATCGTCTCAGAAGCACCCATTCCGTACACGGCAGCTGTGTCCCATAGATTGAGTCCCAGTTCCATGCCGCGGCGGAATACGGGCCATAAATCTTCTTTTGTGAGTGTGTTTCCAAATACACGGTCTCCGCCATTTCCGCCTACGCCCCAGGACCAGGCGCCCATAGCGATTCCTGCTGTTTTTTTTCTGTCCTAATACCTCCCCCTCCGTCCTATCGGACGGCCACCGGAGCCAAAGCTCCGCAAACTCTTCCCTTCTATTATATGGCAGCCATGCGGCTATGTTAAATATTTATTTTGCTTTATATGAATCAATTTAATTAAGCATGACGAAATTAAAAAGGACTGCAGCATTTTCACTGCAGTCCCTTTAATATCCTTAAAGGTATTCCGATACGTCTTT
>NZ_FR896444.1:8200-31500 GCF_000435155.1 Dialister sp. CAG:357
TCCGATCATGCCTGCCGGGATGAGGCCCGCCAGAGTGCCCAGGATGGTCATGACGGGGATCGTGAGGAGGCCTCTCCAGTCGGGTGCTGTCTCAAGGACGATGGCCGCATTTCCCTGGATCGCCGAAGCGGTCAGGAGGAAGGCCCCGTAGGCGAGGAGCCAGCCGCAGACTGTCCCGAAGAGGAGCAGCATGCCTTCTTCTGCCAGAAGCATGGTGATGATCTGCTGTTTTCCTGCGCCCAGTGCCTGCAAGAGGGCGAGCTCGGGCATTCTGCCAAGTCCGCTCCAGTACATGACGAGGAGCGTGATCATGAGGGAGATGCCGATCAGGGATACAACGAGGACGGTCCAGAAGTGGCGCGTCTGTCCGACCATCGAGTAGAGCTGGATGACGTTCTGTGACGGGAATACCATCTGCACGTCATGGTTCTTCTGATAGGCCGAGAGAAGCTGCATAGCTTCGCGGTAGCCCTTCGGCACCGTGAGGATAGCCGTCACTTCCTGTTTGTCTGCCGTGGTGATTCCGTGTTCTTCCCATACTTTATGGATGTCGACGAAAATCGCCGTATCATACGGGCCGCCGCAGGGAGCGAGGATGCCTACCACCTTGAATGCGTGGTTGTGCTCCTTTCCCTTGTCGGCAAGGCCGTGGATAGAATGGAATGTATCGCCGATCTTGAGGCCTGCGAGGCGTACTGTTTCGCTTCCGATGACAGCGGCCTTTTCTTCCCCGAAGCCCTTGCCTTCCGCGATGGAAAGCCATGGCGCGCTGGTCTTGTCCGGCTTGTAGGAGAAAATGGCCTCATCCGTTCCGACGATACGGAAGCCCCTGTAATTGTCCCCGAAGGCGAGCGGATAGACCGCCTGCACCTTGCCAGAGTCTTCAAGCTTATTCATTTCCGTGTAAGGAATATTTCCTATCGGCCGGTCGCGAAGGAAGACCGTATTCAGCACAAGCTGGTACGAGGATCCCTTGGCCCCGACGAGGATGGGAAACGGCCGGACGGAATGGTTGATGCCCTCATAGAGCCCGTCTGTCACCTGCAGGAGAAAAACGGGCACGGCTGCTGAAAGCGCTATCAAAAGGAAGAGGAGAAACTGCCTTAGGGGTCTTCGGAAAAGGGAGTAAAAGGCGAGCTTAATCATCCGTCCTCCTTTCACCGAACCGTTCGGCAAAGAGGGCGCGGGCTTCATTATTTCTGACGACGAAGAGGAGCGCGAGGATCAGCGCTGCGAAAATGACTGTGCCCACAGGGCGTATGAAGAAATCCTGCAAAGAAACTGTCATCATGCATTCCCCCTCTTCATGAAATACTGATTTTCAAAGAGTGCCTGGACTTCCGGATCGTGGGTTGCGCAGAGGAGCATGCACTTCGTCCGCCTCTGGTAATCCAGCATAAGGTTCATCAGTATTTTCCCGTTCTCGCGGTCGAGTCCCGATGTCGGTTCATCAGCAAGAAGAAGCGGCGGATGCCTTGCCACGGCACGCAGGAAGGAAACCCTCTGCTGCTCGCCGCCGGAAAGGTGCTCCGGACGCCGGTTTCCTTTGCCGGAAAGCCCGACGCTCTCAAGGAGCCCGTCCAGTTCGTCCTGCATGAGGTCCCAGCCGGCGAGCCTTGCGGAAAGGCGGATATTTTCCGCTATTGTCAGATAAGGAAGGATGAGGGACTTCTGAAAGACGTACCCCACCTTCTGCGCGCGGAAACGGCATTTCTCCTGCCTTGTCATCTGCGTGAGATCGGCTCCGGAAACGATGACCGTGCCCTTTGTCGGCGTCATGAGCCCGGAGAGGCAGTGAAGAAGCGTCGTCTTCCCGCTCCCCGAAGGGCCGATGAGCGCCATGGCGCCGCCGTCTTCCAGAGTGAAGGACGGGACGTCGAGCGCACGGATCACGCGGCCGTCGCCGTCAGGAAATTCGCATATGAGATCCCTTACTTCGATCAAATGGGCCTCCTTTCTAGCCGCTGATGGAATCAGCGTGGATGCGGAGCTGGCTGACGAAGCCTGTCTCCGGATCCGTTTCACTGCCGATTTCCAGTGTACCAGACACCGTGATCGGGCTGTCATAGGGCAGCGCCGTCACAGGGTCGTCTACCTTGACCACAATGATATTGTCCGGCCAGTCCGCATCGCTCGAGCAGAACGGGCAGACGGACATGGGGACTTCCGTCAGAACGAAGAACCGGATGGTCGGCGTCAAAGGCGGCGCCATGTATCCGGATATTGTCACCTCGCCTCCGGCAAGGCTCTGCGTCTTGTCCGAGAAGGTGAGGCCTTCGGCGGAGTATCCGGAATAGATTTCAGAGAAATCCAGGTTTTCAGCACGGGCTGTCCATCCAGAAAAGAGCGCCAGGAGCGTAGTCAAGAGGAGAAGGACGAGTCTTCTCATTTCTTATTGCCGTTGATTCCGAGAGCTCTCAGGATGCCGAAGAAGACTTCTGTATTATCCATGGTGCCGTGGAAATATTCGGAGCCAGGTCCGCCTGCATTGAGGAGAACGTCATCAGCTGCATGCGCTTCCTGTGCATCGTCCTTCGGTGTGTTGGCCGGCATGAGGACTTCCGGATCGCCTGGGTGGATGCGGGCCGGATTTGCCTTGGAAGAAGCGGAAGATACCTGATGGTATTCGATCTTGTCGCCGACTTTGGATGCTTCCTCTTTTGTCTCGGTGACGGAGAGTGCCGGCGGGGTCGGTGTCTTCATGAAGTTGTAGTTTTCATAGTATTCAGGATGGTTTGCATACTGTACAGCAAGCGTTACATCCGGATCCGGATTATCCGGGAATCCGTCATGATCGGCATCCTTGAAGGTCGGGAATATGGACTTCGCGTAAACACGGACTGCTTCCGGACCCTTCTTGCCGTCTCTTTCATGGTAGGTGCCGCTGATGGAAATGCCGTGTGCATGGTCAGCTACGACGATGATCAGGGTATCATTGCCATGTTCCTTAGCCCAGTTTTCAGCGTATTCGATGGACTTGTCGAATTCAATCGTATCGTAAGCCGCACGCTGCCAGTCCATGACATGGAGCTGCTTGTCGATGGATGCGCCTTCGATCATAGCGAAGAAGCCGTTCGGATTCTTGGAGAGGATGTCGAGAGATTTCTTCGTCATATTCATGAGGTTCGGCTGATCGGTGAAGCCCTTCAGGACCTTCGGGTTCTTCAGCATTTCACGGTCGATGTAAACGTTCATCGTGCCGGTGTGGAAGAGGCCGAGGAGCGGCTTGTCGGACGGAGCTGCCATCATTTCCTTGGAAGTGGAAACGAAGGTGTAGCCCTTGTCCTTGAAGTCCTGGATGATGTTGTCATTGTCTTTTCTCTTGGATCCCGGTACGGAGGACGGGAGGTAGCGAGCAGAGCCGCCGCCCATGATGACATCCGGACGATGGTTGTCGTCGAGGTAGCTCTTAGCCAGAAAATCCTGGTTTGCTCTTTTTCTGGTATGTCCGATTATAGCTGCCGGGGTAGCATCGGTGGATTCAGCCTGGGTGATGATGCCGATGGACATGCCGCGTGTACGCTTCAGAATTTCAGAAAGGTTTTCTACCTTTGGATCATCGAGCGGATCCTTGGTGGAGTCTTCGTAAACGCCCATAGCGTTGACTACGGACTTGTGTCCGGTCGCATAAGCGGATGCGGAGTTCGCACTGTCGGTGACGAGGGAGTCGTAGCCGGAAGTGGTGATGACTGCATTATGGTCGAGTTTTTCCATAGCCAGAAGGTCATTGTACTTGCCGTTTGTCATGCCTTTGGAAAGGATGCGGGCGATTTCTCTGGCCTGCAGCGACATGCCGTCGCCGATGAAAAGGATGACGTTCTTTGCGCGTTTCACAGCCTTTTCATTCACAACCTTGTACTTGGCTGTGGAGGTGGAAACGACGCCATTGTCATTAGCGCTGGCAGTGACAGTGATGTCACCAGTCTTCGGGAAGCTGACCTGATCGATGCGGTAGGAAACGACACCGTTATCAAGGGTCTTCTGGACAGCGTTCTTGCCGAAGAACTTGTCAGCCGGTACGCCATTGATATCGACTTTGACATTCTCCGGATTCTTAGCTCCGGAAACCTCTACGTCGAAATCAAAACGGGCGCCAGCCCAGAATTTAGCGGTGTCGACCGGAAGGATCCGGACATTCGCAGCATCGGATACCATAGCGGTTCCGAAAATTGCTCCGCCAGCCACAAGCGTCATGACAGCAGCCTTCAGGAAATTCTTTTTCATTTTATTCTCCTCTCAAAAATAGGAATCATTGCATTTACTACTGTAAAGGGTTCATGCAAGAGTTCTGATAAACTTTTGTATAAACTTAGCAAATTATCGATTAAAAATGAGAGGATTCTCTGATAATCTTGATAATTCATGTACTTCTGTAAAGAAATAGAAAAGTTTTCAATTCCCGCTCCTCCCCTTTCCCGGAAACCGTTCTTACGATAAAATAAAGGCAAAACATTTCCTTTTTTCTTCCAGTGGAAGGAGGCAAACTATGCCATACGTCAACATTAAAATTACAAAGGAAGGCAACGTCACAAAGGAACAGAAAGCCGCCCTCATCAAAGGCGCCACTGACCTTCTCGTCAATGTTCTTCACAAGAACCCGGCCAGCACCGTCGTCGTCATCGACGAAGTAGACCTCGACAACTGGGGCCTCGGAGGCGATCCCATCCTCGTCGCAAGGGAAAAGAACAAGAAGAAATAAAAGAGTAAAAAGAGAGCCGCAGGAATGAGCAGTCATTCCTGCGGCTTTTGAGTGGGGGAGAAAACCATAAAACCGAGCGATGCTCGAGGAACCTTTTTAGATTTTTAAGTACGATGAATACTGCACCCCTTTCCCGGCAACTTTAGAAAATGCATTTTCTAAAAAACCATAAAACCAGCCTAGCGGCTGAAGAAATGCAACTCATCCGCCCGACATCAGAATTTAAGGTCGGGCACCTTCCCTTCCAGGGCAAGGTCAAAGGCATTCTTCCCCGCTGGGGCAGGTCAAAGTCCTCCGCTACGACGCGGGCGGATAGTAACTTCGCTGTACTGAGTCCTGATTTCCTTTCATTTCTTTCCTTCCCACGAAAAAAGCGGTACCCTTGCGGGCGCCGCTTTTTCCGATCGTATTGGATTGGGAGATGATGCTATAGCCAGTCAGGAGCCGAAGGTAACTTCAGTTCCTGACCAACCATCTAGTTTTCTTTGGAGAAGAGTTCCATGCAGCCATCAGGTTTCCCATGCTGCATTGTCTTTCCCTGCGATAGCCTTGGCGGATTTCATTCCGTCAAGTAAGTATTGGAAGTCCCTGGGACTCCTTATTTATTGTCCTGTCCCGGGAAGTGTGGTCTCTTTATTTCCTGGCCAACCATCCAGTTAGCTTTGGAGAAGAATTCGATGTAGTCATCCATCAGGTTCGAGGTGACATAGACATCATCCTTGTCTGCCAGAGCTTTGACGGATTTGACTTCGTCCAGGAGGTACTTGAAGTCTTTCAGAACGCTTTCATAAGCTTCTTCAGAGGTGACTTCCTTGTTTTTGGCTTCTTCGAGGGAAGAGAGTGCCAGGAAGCCTTTCATGGTGCTTTCCGGTTTGAGACCGAGCTTCAGCATGTTTTCAGCGACGCCGTCGACAATCTCAGCGACTTCATCATAGTATTCTTCGAGTTTTGCATGGTCATCGAAGAAATGATAACCTTTCAGATACCAGTGGAAGCTCTGCAGTTTATGATATTCCACAACAAGATCAGCAAGCAGTTTATTTAATTCTTTTTCCATAATAAATTTCCTCCTTATATAGTATGTCTTTCCGTATGTTTCGGGTTCGTGCCCTTATTATTTCTTAAGAACCTGGCCAACCATCCAGTTAGCTTTGTAGAACATTTCGATGTAGTCATCCATCAGGTTGGAAGTGACATAAACGTTGTCCTTTTCAGCGAGAGCCTTGACGGATTTAACTTCATCAAGCAGGTACTTGAAGTCCTTCAGAACTTCGGTGTAAGCTTCTTCGGAAGTGACTTCCTTGTTCTTGGCTTCTTCGATGGAAGACAGTGCCAGGAAACCTTTCATGGTGCTTTCCGGCTTGAGTCCAAGCTTCAGCATGTTTTCAGCAACGCCGTCGACAGCTTCAGCAACGGAGTCGTAGTATTCTTCAAGTTTTGCATGGTCATCGAAGAAATGATAACCTTTCAGATACCAGTGGAAGCTCTGCAGTTTATGATATTCCACAACAAGATCAGCAAGCAGTTTATTTAATTCTTTTTCCATAATAAATTTCCTCCTTATAACATGTATCCTTGGAGACCTTTTCGGTCTCTCTCTTGATCTGTATATATTGTATCGCTAATCGAATTTCTTCGATAGTAATATCATCTTTTATTTTATAACTATCGTATTCAATTCTGAGATTCATCCATCAGAGCCGATCTCAATTTCACCGGCTCCGACAGGAACTCTCATTTTTACTCAATCATACTTTATTGATTATATTTGTAAAATTATTCTGTTTTGCGTCGATTTGCCGCTTCAGGCATCCTGACCAGGGAAATGCGGCTTCTTGGTTTCTTCGCCGACCATCCATTCAGCCTTGGAGAAGAGTTCGATGTAGTCATCCATCAGGTTTGAGGTGACATAGACATCATCCTTCTCTGCCAGAGCTTTGACAGCCTTGACTTCATCAAGCAGCTGTTTGAAATCCTTCAGGATGATTTCATACGCTTCTTCAGAAGTGACTTCCTTGTTCTTGGCTTCTTCAATTGTGGAGAGTGCCATGAAACCTTTCATCGTGCTTTCCGGCTTGAGGCCAATCTTCAGCATGTTTTCGGCAACGCCGTCGACAGCGTCTGCAATGTCTCCGTAGTATTCTTCGAATTTCTTGTGATCATCAAAGAAGTGATAACCTTTCAGGTACCAGTGGAAGCTCTGCAGCTTGTGATACTCAACAACCAGATCAGCCAGTAATTTATTTAATTCCTTTTCCATTTTTTGTTCCTCCTTACCATACGATGGATATTTAGAAGACGCTCCCTCTCGGGGAGGTCTCTCCTTCGATCTGTGTATAGTATAGGTCAAAGCAAGCAGAGAAAATAGCAAATTCCTCCTTTGGTTTGTAACAATCGTCCATATATTGAAGAATTTCTTACTATTCTCATTTATAAATAAGCACTGTCACAAAGAGCAGTGGAAATCACTGCATATTATGACAGTATCCGGAAATAAAAAGGAGCGGCCCCGAAGGGCCGCTCTCTTGTTAACTAAGTTTATTTGGATTATCTGACTTCCTGTCCAACCATCCAGATGGCCTTGGAGAAGAATTCGATGTAATCATCCATCTTGGTAGATGTGAGGTAATCGCCGCTTTCATCAGCAGCTGCCTTGACGCCTTTGACTTCATCCAGGAGATACTTGAAATCTGCAAGGACAGCTTCATAAGCTTCTACAGAAGTCACTTCCTGATTCTTTGCTTCTTCAATAGAAGAAATCGAAAGGAAGCCCTTCATCGTGCTTTCCGGCTTGAAGCCAAGCATCAGCATATCTTCAGCGACGGTGTCGACTGCTTCAGCGATAGCGTCGTAATATTCTTCCAGCTTTGCATGATCATCGAAGAAGTGGTAACCCTTCAGGTACCAGTGGAAGCTCTGCAGCTTATGATATTCCACCACGAGATCAGCCAGTAAATGATTCAATTTCTTTTCCATATTTCTTCCTCCTATATACGATAAGACCCATGGGGTCAGTTCAAATTTGATGTTCTCAGTATACAGGAAAAGCAAATTTTCGAATAGTAAAATCGTCTCCAAAATTGTAACTATCGTATCTATATTTATACTTTTCGAAGATGAAAGAGCATGCGGAGTCTTGTTTGCAAGCGAAAAGGAGCTGCGGAAATGATCGCTCATCCCGCAGCTCCTCTCTTACCTTATATATAATTATTCTTCGACTCCTGTGACTTCGTAGCCTTCGATGCCGGAGAGGGCTTTTTCGTACATGCCCTTTGTCTTTTCAGGAACGCCTGCTTCGAGGAATACTTCAGCCACGCCTGTTTCATGAGAAGCGGTGACTTCCTTCACGCCCGGGAGCGCTTCGAAAGCAGCGCGGATTTTCTTCTCGCAGTTCTCGCAGCCCATTCCCTTGATGGAGACCCTCTGGTAATCCAAACGGTCGATCTTGAAAATGACCGGACGCGTGCCGTCAGAGCAGCAGCAGATCATCTGCCTCTCATCCTTCATCCAGCCGCGCATGATTCAGCCGCCCTGCAGCCCCGTGTAGATATAGCGGGAAATCGCATCCCATGCTTCCGAGCAGAAAGGCATCTTCGGCCTGCCTGCGACCTCGTCCGGATTTCCTTCTGCCTTTACCAGGGCGGAAAGGCCCATGTGCCAAAAATCATCCTTGCCAGCAGCGCGTTCGAAGATGAACGTGTCGCCCACATTGTAGCAGGGGCATGCTCCCGACTTCGGATCCATGCAGTATGCTTCCTGCAGTTCCGGATACAGTTTCTTATCAATGACAGTCACTTTTACCTTATGCAGCATTTCATTCACTCCCTGTTCCCACATGGCGGTTTTCCCGCTCTTATTATGATGAAATTATTTAATGAAAAATGCGCGTCCTGCTTTTCTTGGAGCTGCCTTCGGCTGTTGGTCTGCATAACCGATGACCAGGTTGCCGATGCCAAGGTATTCCCCTTCAAGGCCGGCCTTCTTCAGGATTTCCTTTCCTTCTTCCGTCTCGAAGACTTCCTTCGCGCGGTAGATCCAGCATCCGCCAAGTCCCAGCGCATGAGCGGCAAGAAGCATCTGTCCGATGGCAAGGCTTCCGTCTTCGACGCCCTTGTCCCAGTCCTTCGGTGTCAGCACGGAAATCACGACCGGCGCACCGTAGAAGGGATCGAAACCTTCCTTCCATCCGCCAGCCTTGCGGTTCAGATCAGAAAGCTCATCACGCGTTTCTTTGTCCGTGACCGCCAGAATCACCGGCTTCTGGTATCCCATGCCGCTTGGCGCATACAGCCCAGCTTCCACGATTTCCTTCACAAGCTCTTCCGGCACAGCCTCCGCCTTGTACTTTCTGACACTCCTGCGGTTTACAAGCGCATCCATGACTTCGTTCATATGTAAAACCTCCTTCGCTATTCTGTTTCAAGTATAGACCCATTGCCAGCTTTTAAACAAGTACGATATTTTTATGACAGCACACTACTTTAGTAGAGTGTATGCAGTAAAATATAGTACTTGCCCGCGCCGCTCACGCGTAGTACCATCATAGGAAAGAAAGGACGATGCAAATGGACCTGAAACTTGCGCACGAAGAATTCGAACGCGGCATCACGCACACCGGATTCCACTACACCATGTCCCTCATCAAGAGAAAATACAAACTGGGCATCATCTACTGCCTCATGATGAACGGCCCCACACGCTACAACGAACTCAAACGCCGCCTCGAAGCCGCCACCTTCCGCTCCCTGACAAACTCCCTCAAAGAACTCGAAGCCGACGGTCTCATCAGCCGCAAAGAATACAGCCAGATTCCCCCGAAAGTCGAATACGACCTGACCGAAAAAGGGAAATCCATGACCCCCTTCCTGGAGCTCCTCTGCGACTGGGGCTGCGAACACATGCCGAAAGAAGAATAAAGGAAATAAAAAGAGACTGTGACGAAATCCGTTAAAACGCTGCTTTTCCTTTTTCTCGAGCGAAGCGAGGTTTAAGGGTGTTAACCTTGCTCCGAAGGAGAAGGTCCCGGCGAAGCCGGGGAATACAGTAGTTTTCGAGCAAAGCGAGGTTTTGAGGTTTTCAGATAGAACCAATAAATACATTTGTTAGATAATCCTTTAATGGAATATTCCAATAGAAAAAGGGCCTGCGGCAAAATGATTAACCATTTCGTCACAGCCCCTTTTTTACGTGGAAATCAATTAGAATTTATAGGCTGCAGAGACTTGGAAATTCCAGTCGTCATGAAGACCGGAAGAGAATTCGCGGGCAGCGGACAGGGACAGGCGCGCAAATGGCGTAACGTCACAGCGGTAGCCGATGCCGAGTGTCTTGACGTGTTCCTTTCCGCTTTCGGAAATATCCATCGTATTCCACGCATCAGACATGGTGCCGTCGATATCATATCCGGTGCGGATGCCCCAGCCTGCATAAGCGGTAAGAAGCGATACCGGCGAGAGCGGAAGGGACGCCTTGAGCCCGGCTGAGAAGGAGCTGTAATGGCTTTCCTTCATGGTGAACGGGAATCCTTCCCCATCCCTCGTCGTGAATCCGCGGATGCTTGCATAAGCAGCGCGGACAAGAGGTGTGATCGTGCCCCTTCCTGCCGGGACATCCACGCAAACTTCCGCATGGACTCCCGCTGTGCGCGTGCTCATATCCACCAGACTGGTGTCCTTGATGCGGATTCCGCCGGCAAAGACATCTCCTGCCGCGTGGAGTCCGCCTGCAAAGTCATGACGCCCGTAAAGGGAGACACGGGTGAATTTCTTCTTCATGGACACTTCGTCGAGATTTTCCGTCCTGTCGAGCGAGGAATTCGTATGCATGACAGAAATACCGGCGCGGGAATGATCGGTATGATAGAGATCGACACCAGCCGCCAGATCGTTGTGGCTTCCGCTCCAGTCTCCCGGACCGTAATTGCCGCGTGACCAGTGCGCCCATACATTTTCATCATTGCTGTCTGGATAGAGCGGCGCATCCATGCCTGCCATGATGAAGCGGCCTGCTCTTCTGACAGCGCCTATCGTACGGAGAGCTTTATCGGAAACAACATTCTTATCCACTTCATACTTCCCTCCGACATAGCCTGCACTTTCATCCTGGCTGACTGGTGTCACGATGCCGTACATGCTCTCATCCGTCATCGTGGTGACGCCCTTAAGGGTTACACTGCTTCCTTGATCAAAAGACATGATCTTTGTCTTGGCCAGTTCGGAGGCCGGGGTCACGCCCTTTTCTCCGTTGGCACTGACATAGACCGTGCCGGATGCTGTTTTCGTATTGAGGAGACTGTGCGCATCATCCGTCACTTTGACAGCCAGCGTGCCGTTCTCACTCTTGAAATCATCCGTAGTCAGCGTTACCGGCGCATCTTTTCCGGAAAGATTCAGAGTGGCCTGCTTCATGGACAGAGAGGACGCTGTTGAATCCTTCGTCACATTCCATTGGGATCCTTCATCCAGGCTGACATTGACCTTGCCGGCCTTATTGGCAAGGAGCGCGCCAAACCTTTCTTTGTAATCCGGATACTTGGCATACATAGCAAGATCCTTGTCGATATTCATCTTCTCATTATCCACAGCCGCAGCACCTTCGAAGGTGCCGCCCTTGCTGATATTGATATCCATGACACCGCCATGCGATGCCCAGACGGTGCCTTCATCCTTGTACTGCCCGTCTGCATCGGCGGAAACATCATAAGGGATTCCCTGATCAGGATCCGCGGAGGCCGCTTCATAGTAATGGCCTTCCGGATTGAATTTCAGTTCTTTGGCATTGATTGTCACTTTATTGCCAAGGAATATCGCGCTTGCCGACGTATCAAGAGAAAGAGAATCCGCATTGACCGTCGTTTCTGCTCCTTCTTCCAAAGCTGCATAGACATCCGATCCGACAGATTGGACGCGGTAAAGATGCGCTTCGGGAGCAGACAGGACTGCCGTCCCGTTGATATTCTTCACGCCGCCCTCCAGAGTGAGCGTCTTCCCTGCTTCCACCTTTGCCGTGCCGGAGTGGCTGATGGAAATGGACTGGTCGACCGGCTTGCCGTTCCTGGCGTTGCCCTTCGTATTTGCGATACTTTCCAGACTGATATTTTCTGCGCCAAGCGTTACAGATGAATCCGCTGCTTCTGCGTAGGATGCAGCATCCATGATGAGCGCACCGGCTGAAAGATTTTCAAGGCCGTGGATATCCAGCGTATTGCCGCCTTCTTTTACCATGATCGGATCCTTGATGGCAAGTGTTCCTCCATTTTTGGCCGCGATTGTGACTGTGTTCTTGTACTCTTCCTTTGGATTTCTCGTGTCCAGAAGATCAAGATTCAGTGAGTCCATCGTGCCATTGATCGTATTGGCGGAAATGGAAACGTTTGAGCGTCCCTTGGCCTGCACCTTTTTCCCTTCCAGTGTCAGCGTGTCCGCTTCAATCGTGCCTTCATCCCCTGCGAGAATAATATTTCCTTTCATGGAAACATCATTGCCCTTGATGGAGAATGTATCCGCTGTCTTTGACTTGATGGAGGAAGTGCTCGTTTCATCAAATTCAAGCCCGCCTTCCAGATGGATGCTCTTCCCTGTGAGCGCCATCTTCGACCGGCCTCCTGAAAGGACGACAGAATCATGGACGGTAAGAGATTCCGTATTCTCATCGCCGACGACCGTTTCCGCCAGGTCACTGTTTGTGCCAAGTCCGTTCATCTCGATCGTCTTGGCCCGCATCGTGAGCTTGGATTCGTGCCGGTTCGAGACATTATTCGCCTTGATGAAATCCTTCGCTTTCAGCGTGATTTCCGACTCCTCAAATCCGGAAACACTGTTGATCGTCATGGAATTCGCATCCACCGAAATGATGCCCTCGCCGGACCTCGTCTGGATATCTCCCACGCGGTAAGACCCTCCGGCAATGCCGCTCTGGCTGATCCAGTCATTCCTGCGGTCTCCGATTTCATTATTCGCATCGCCTGCTACGAGATCCCCGGTGAGGTGGACGATGACCGAGGAGTGATACTCTTCCTCATCAGCCGGTTCATACCACTGGTTCTTATGCGCATAGAGCAGGTTGAAATTCATATTCTTTCCTTCGATCTGTATTGTCCCGCCCTTTTCTGCCTTTGCCACGATAGGATCATTCAGCGTGAGTGTTCCTGAATAATCTTTATCCAGATCGTAATGATTTTTGATGAAAGCACTGTCCAGATACTTCGAATGGACGATGATCGTAATCGTATCGTCAGCTTTGCCATCGTCCTTCCCGATCGTTCCCTTTGTCCCATCGATCAATATCACATTGTACTTCCCGCGGGCAACCAGTGTCCCTGCAAGGTTCCCGCCCTCCGGTACATCGATCTTAAGATTCGTTCCCGAGTGAATCTTTGATGCCAGGTCAGCCTCAGGCCCCGTCAGCGTCAGTGCCGGCCCGTAAGACCTGGACCCTTCCGTGCTGTCCGCAAAAGCGAGCGTCGAAACACTCCCTGCAGCCATCATGGCAATCAGGCATACAGTCACCCTTCTTTTTAATTGTCTCATCTTAACATCCCTTTAATTAATATTAAGTGAGCAAATTAATGATTCTTTAATTTTATAGGTCAGTTAATTAGAGTGTCAAATGTTATATTAATCTTATGTTAATCTAAAATAAGTTAGATAATAGAATGAAAATTAGTAATAACTTATTTTAAGATTAATATCTTATTGGATATCTGTGCTGTACGCAAGTGAACAGGCATTGGAAGCAGAAATGCAGCACTAAAAAAGAGACCCTCTTCAGGTCTCCTTTTCAGTGATTCTTTTATTTAATCTTCCCACCAAATACCGGGGAGTGGGATGCTTCGCCGTAGTCCTTGAAGGTGATTTTCTTCAGGGTTTCCATGTCTTCATCGGAAATAGTGAAGTCGACGTCTGCATTGGCTTTCATGTGGTCCGGGTTGGCTGTCTTTAGAAGGACGACGGTGCCGAGCTGGAGGTCGTAGCGGATGCAGAGCTGGGCGATGGTAGCGCCGTATTTCTTTGCCATGGGTTCGATGTCCTTGAGTTTCAGGGCTGCGCCATGGGCAATCGACGAGTAGGCTTCGACTAAGATGTTTTCTTTCTTGCAGAAGTCGATGACACCGAATGGCGTGTTGCCGACGTGGCAGAGGAGCTGGTCGACCATCGGGCGGATCCTGCAGCTTTCAAGGATGTTCATCAGGTCTTCTTCGAGGAAGTTGGCGACGCCGATGGCTTTGACTTTACCTTCGTCGTAAGCGTCTTCGAGGGCTTTCCATACTTCGCGTTTGGCGAGGAGGCAGCGGTTTTCGGACTGGTTGACTTCTTTCCACGGCTGCGGGCTGTGGATGAGCATCATATCGATGTAGTCAAGGCCCATTTTGTTTAAGGTCTCGTCGATGGATTTGGATGCGCTTTCGTAGTCTTTGAGTTCAGCGGCAATCTTGCTGGTGACGAAGATGTCTTCTCTCGGGACGAATGCGGTGCGGACGCCTTCGCCGACGCCTCTTTCGTTGCCGTATGCCTGGGCGGTGTCGATCAGACGGTAACCGAAACCGATGGCTTTTCTGACAGCTTCTGCTGTGTCCTTGTCATCGATGAGCCATGTGCCAAGGCCAAATTTCGGGATGGTCAGACTGTCTTTCAATGTATATGTTTCGCTTAATATCATGGATTTCCTCCTTTATGAAACGAGGGAGCGCCCGAAGTCTTCGAGTTCCTTCTGTTTTCTTTCGAATCTGCTTTCGCTGCCGCAGGCGGTGAAGATGCCTCTGTCCCTGGTGCCCAGATAATCGAAGATAGCTTTGTACTGCGCCTTCGCTGCGTCGTAGACGCCCGGGGAGCCGGAGGTGAGGATCATGGCGCTTTCGCGGATGTTGTCCGGGATGCCTTCGGCATGCATGCGCTGGATGGCGGCTTCAAGCTGGGCGGATGGGGAGAAGAAATAGATCGGGCTGGCCAGGACGAGCATGTCCGCCCTCTTCATTTCCTCTTTGACTTCCTTCTCATCGTCCCTGATGATGCATTCGCCGTGTCCCCTGCCGTGGCAGTATTCGCAGCCAAGGCAGCCGCGGATGGCCATGCGGCCGACGGGAAGTTCGACGACGTCGTTGCCCGCTTCTTCAGCGCCTCTTTTGAAAGCGGCGGTGAGGGTGCTCGTATTTCCATGCGCCCTTGCGCTGCCGTTCAGGATGAGGATTCTCAATCTTTATACACTTCTTTTGCGAAATTGAATGCAGCCCATGCTTTCGGCCAGCCTGCATAGAAGGCAGCGTGGGTCAGGATTTCTGCCATTTCTTCCTGAGTGACGCCGTTTTCCTTAGCTTTGGAAATGTGGAACTTCAGCGAGCTGTCCAGCGCTCCGCTTGCCATCAGGGCAGTGACAGTCACGATGCTTCTCAGTTTCGGGGAGAGTTTGTCTTCCCTGGCCCAGACTTCTCCGAAAAGGACGTCATCATTCAAATGTGCGAACTCTGGTGCGAATTCGCCGAGCTGATCTCTTCCTGCTGTTACTTTTGCCATTTTCATTTCCTCCTTCAATCAGTCAAGCTTGCTGTAATCTTCGTCAGATACAGGTTCGAGCCATTCGTTGCCGCATTCTTCTCCCGGCACTGCGATGGCGATGTGCTGGAACCAGCTGTCTTTCGTGGCGCCGTGCCAGTGTTTCACGCCGGTCGGGATATTGACGACATCGCCCGGTTTCAGTCTTCTTGCCGGCTGGCCCCATTCCTGGTACCATCCTTCGCCTGCGGTGCAGATGAGGATCTGTCCGCCGCCCTTCTTGGCGGTGTGGACGTGCCAGTTGTTGCGGCAGCCCGGTTCAAAGGTGACGTTGGAAATATGGACCTGTTCGGTCGAAAGCGGATAGAGGTAGCTCTGTCCGATGAAATACTTGGCATACGCTGTGTTCTTTTCCCCTGTCGGGAATACGCTGAGTTCCTTCATAATGAATTCCTCCCTATATTATACTTCGGATTTTTCGAAAATAATCGGTGTCGTTCCCATGTTGGCAAAGAATGAAATGTCGTCGTCCGTGTGGCCGATCGGCTGCTGTTCGAAGACTTCGCCGTTCTGGCTGTAAAGGATGACAAGGCTTCCCATCGGCGGCCAGTAGGAAATATCCCCTACCTTGTAGCCGGTGTCCTTAGCTTCCTTCGTCGGAAGGCTGCCGGCTCCCATGCGGAAGCACCTTTCACGGTTGTACAGGTTCTGCATCGAATAGGTGACGGGCATCTTGTCCCAAAGGGCTCTGGCTGCCGCGTTATCGTAAAGTTTGGCATGAATGACATGGCTGCCCGATGTGATGCGGATGATTCTTTCTTCTGATTTCTTCACTGCTGATTCCCCGCTTTCATTTTGACTCTTTGCCGGTGCTGCCGAAACGGCGGCCGATGCGGCAGATGCGCTCTTGGCGCTGGCGGTATCGGAACCACAGCCCGTCAGAAGCGCGAAGGATGCTGCAAGCGCTGCAAGCGCGATCCATTTCTTTTTCATGATTTGTCCTCCCTGTATATCAGAAAATCCAGTTCATCGAGTGTTTTCTGCTTTTCATGGCACTCATCAAGCACCTTTCTGCGAATCCGGTAAAGGAGCTGCTTTCTTGCCTCGGGCTCAGTCAGAGCCAGATAATCCCTGACTTCCTCCTTCGTCGCGCCCGCACGCTTCAGCGTCTCTTTGATTCCTGACAAGGTCGTCTCTTCCACAGGCGATCCGCCCCCTTTTCCTTTGAAGTGCTCAGAGCTTTGCTCTAAGGCCAATATACCGCGATTCGTTTGGCATGCGAAATAGTTATATTTCATATGAAAATATTCACTCAATGCATACTTTTCTGCAGGGAATGCGCTTATCCTTCGTAGACTTCCTTGGCATAGCGGAAAGCGGCCCATGCCTTCGGCCAGCCTGCATAGAAAGCGGTCTGCGTCAGGATTTCTGCCATTTCTTCCTTTGTGACGCCGTTTTCCTTGGCTTTCATGATGTGGAACTTGAGCGAGCTGTCGAGAACGCCGCTCGAAACGAGGGACGTGACAGTCACGATGCTCCTGATCTTGGCCGGAAGCTTGTCTGTTCTCGACCATACTTCGCCGAAGAGGACGTCGTCATTGAGATGAGCAAATTCCGGTGCAAAGCTGCCGAGCTGGTCATGTCCGGCGGTGACCTTCACAGCGGGAGCCGGCGCTGGTTCTGCGGCGCTGGCGCTCACCATGGACAATCCCGTGAAAGAAACAGCCAGGACGGCTGCGGCTGCGAATTTTCTAAGTGCTGAATGTTTCATCGTTTTCCTCCCCTTCTGCTATGGATTCCTTCTGCGGAGACCCGCGCGGAATCTTTTCATGAAAAAAATGCAGAGTTTCCTCTGCATTCACTATACCGCAATCAAATTACAACTTAAAATAGTTATATTTCATGGGTCGTTATTCAGTTTTTGCATACCTCTTGATCGTTGAAAGGAACGCGGATGCCGCGCCGAAGAAGGGCGATAATTTCTTCCATGCGACGACGGACGTTGCGGAAAGATCCGGCGAAAGCGGCCGGAAGGTGAATTTCTGCGGATCCAGGAAATTGACAGCACCCTCGAGCGTCATGGCGCAGGCTGTGCCGTCGGAGACAAGGTTCGCCACATTATTGATGAGGTTGTACGTCGCGATGAAGTCGAGGTGCTCCATGCTGCCGCCGAACCATCCTGCCAGTTCCTTCTGGACATTGGCGCGGTTCGTCATGACGAGCGGCTGATGCAGGAGATCCTTTCTGGAAATGAGCGGCTTTTCTTCGAGCGGATGGCCCTTCGGCATCAGGATGCCCCAGCGCTCCTTCACCTGCATGCGGACAAAGTCGTACTTCCCGATGTCCACCGGTTCCAGAAGGAACGCGAAATCCAGAAGGCCGCGGTCAAGCTGCTCGCGGAGATGATCGGCGCTGTTCGTGTATATATTGAAACGGACAGCCGGATGAAGCGCGCGGAATTCACTGATGAGCTTCGAAAGAATCTGCGCAGACATGAGCCCGCCGGTTCCGATCGAAACGACGCCGGACAATTCTTCCCCTGCCTTGAATTCCATGCGGATCTTGTCGATGATCTGCGTCACTTCCTCCGCGCGTCCGCGAAGAAGCACGCCTGCATCCGTCAGCTGCAGGTGCTTGCCGCGGATGAAAAGCTGCGTCCCCAGCTCCTCCTCCAGCGCCGCCATCTGACGGGACAGCGTCGGCTGCGTCACATGCAGCCGCTCCGCCGCTCTGGAAATATTCTTCTCCCTGACCACCGTCAGGAAATGATTCAGTACCTCGACATCCATACTATCCCTCCTTATCTAATTAGCATTATACGTTTCCTGTATGGATTTAGCAAATGTATAAAGAAGGAGTAGAGGCAGCAAGTGTTAGCGGAGTTCGCAGCACCGCTAACACTCCCCAAATAAAAAATAGACCTTCGGCGGGTCTATTTTTTGTATATCCTTTATTTCCTTTATTTCCTTATTTTCCCTGTGACTTCCTCTATGGTGAGGCAGTAGGAGTTGTAGTGGTTGACGCCGGCTTCGGCTTTTTTGAGGCCGAGTTCTTGGTAGCCTTCGGAGAGGGCGTCGACGAGTTTCATGAGGCCGTCTATTTTGTTCTGGCCTTCGAGTTTGGTGACGGTGCCGAAGGCGATGACGGATTCGTAGCGGGTGGAGAACTGCTCGGGAAGGAGCTCGGTCTTTCCTACGACGCAGAAGGATGCCTTCTCTGAGTGCGCAAGGTTGTCCACTTTATGTCCCATCGTCGCGCTGTGGAAGTAGATTTTCCCGTCTTCGTAGACGTAGGAGACGGGGACGCCGTAGGGCCAGCCGTCTTCGCTGATGGTGGAGAGGACGCCGTAGACGTTTTCTTTCAGAATGCGGAGGATGTCTTCTTCGCCGGCCTGTCTGTCTTTTCTTCTCATCGGGTAGACTTTCATCAGATATTCTCCTTTGCAAGGAACTGGAGGATCTTGTTTCCTATTTCTCTGGAGTGGGTCTCCAGTGCGAAGTGGCCTGCGTCGAGGAGGCGGATGACGGCATTCGGGAGGTCTTTCTGGAATGCTTTGGCACCTGCCGGGATGAAGGAAACGTCGTTCTTTCCCCAGATGGCAAGGAGCGGCGGCTGATAAGTGCGCAGGTACTTCTGGAATGTCGGGTAGAAGGCGACGTTTGTCCTGTAGTCGTAAATGAGATCGGACTGGATTTCGTCTTCCCCTTCGCGGCTCATGTAGTAAAGGTCAAGCGTGTAATGGTCCGGAAGGACGCTGCCTTCTGCCTCGCCGCCCATGTACTGCGCGGTGACAGCCGGTGCGCGGAAGGCGGACTTGAAGGATTCGCGGAGCTCTTCCGTCGGATGGGCCTAGTAGGCAGCGCGGGCTTTCCATTTCTCGCCGAGGCCTTCTTCGTAGACGTTGCCGTTCTGGCTGATGATCGCGGTGATGCGGTCAGGATGCTTGCATGCGATGCGCATGCCGATCGGAGCGCCGTAGTCGAAGATGTACATGGCAAATTTCTTCACGTGCATTCTTGTGAGGAAATCGTCCATGACAGAGGCCAGATGATCGAATGTATACGCGAATTTATCGCGCGGTACCATTTCCGATTCGCCGAAGCCTGGATAATCGGGCGCGATGACGTGGTATTTCTCTGCCAGGATCGGCATCAGGTCAGAGAACATGTAGCTGGCCGTCGGGAATCCATGAAACAGCACGATGACCGGCGCATCTTCCCTTCCTGCCTCGCGGTAGAAGATGTCGGCGCCGCCCGCGCGGATCTTCCCGCAGCGAATATGAAAACTCATAAAAGCGCCTCCTTATGCTTCGTATCCTTCTTTTCTTCCGATGATCAGGATCCACTTGTGGTTGAATCCGATATCCCCGTCGATACGGTACGGGTTGAGTCCCGTCTTATCACCGCCGGCGAGTTCCTCTTCCATGAGGCGGCGGATTTCCTCCCCGTCCTTCTTCGAGGCGCCCGAAAGCGTGAGCCACGGGGTCAGTTTCTGCGGGATGACCTTCGACGTGCTCATTTCGACGGTGAGGCCCTCCCCTTTGAAAAGGGCGAGCATTTCGTCCTGCGTAAGATTCCTCACGTGCGACGGGTCGCGGAGGCGTTCGATCTTGTCACGGATGACGCGGTACGGTTCTGCGCTTGCTTCCATGTCGACCAGAACGACGCGGCCGCCTTTCTTCGTCACGCGCGCCATTTCGGAAAACGGTTCCCAGACGTCCTTGAAATGATGGAACGCCAGGCGCGAGTGCGTGATATCGAATGTTTCATCAAGAAATGGCAGATCTTCCGCCATCCCTTTTACGTAAATCAAGTTGGAAAGGCCTTCCTTCTCGGCTGCTTTCCGTCCCTTTTCCAGCACCTCTTCCGACACATCAAGCGGAACGACGGCACGGACGTAAGGCGAGAATGCGCGGCTGACTGCACAAGTACCGGCTCCGACGTCGAGCACGGCATCATCCGGCCTCGGCCTTACGAAGGCAAGGTTGAACCCCAGGTATTCTCCTTTGGAAAAAATGTTCACCATTTCTCCAATATCCGGAGCCTTTTTCTCCAGGGGCGTGCGATTTTGCAATTGTTCTTCTTCCATAAACATGCCCTGCTTCTAAAAATTTGTATTATTATTATTATTTTCTGATCATGATTTTATTTTCTTCCGGTTATCAGGATCCACTTATGATCGAATCCGATTCCGTTTTCCTTGCGGTAGGGGGCAAAGCCTGTCTTCTTGCCGCCGGAGAGTTCCGTTTCCATTGCGGTGCGGATGACTTTTCTCACGTCTTCCGGCGTATGCGTCACGTCCATCCAGCCTTCGAGGTCCTGCGGGATCGTCTTGGAGCTGTGGACTTCGATGGAAAGGTTCTCGCCTTTAAAGAGGTCTACCATTTCCTCTTCGGAAAGGTTCCTTACATGCGACGGATCGCGGAGGATTTCAAACTCATCGCGGACGGTTCTGTCCGGCTCAGGCGTGGCAGCCATGTCGACGAGGACGAGGCGGCCGCCCGGTTTTACGACGCGTGCCATTTCATGGAAAGCTGCCTTCGGATCCGTGAAATGATGGAAGGCGAGACGGGAAATGACGATATCAAAGAACCCGTCGAGGAAAAGGATGTCTTCGACAAAGCCCTTCGTGAAAATAATATTTCTGTGGCCTTCCTTGTCAGCCTGTTTTCTGCCTGTTTCAAGCATGACGGGCGTCCCGTCCATGGAAACGACCGTCTTCACGTACGGCGCAAAGGCGCGGCTGACGGCGCAGGTGCCTGCAGCGGCTTCAAGCATGACGTCCTCCTTGTCCGGATTGACGGATGCGACGATGTAGTCGAGGTATTCCTTCTTCGAGAAAATGCGGCCCGGCTTTTCGAATTCAGCGGCCTGCTGGGCGAAGGATTCATGGATCTTTTCAATGTTCTCTGGTTTCATCATTTTTCTCCTTTTGGAATGGCCTTCCGTTTTCGCGCGGGAGTCTGTGATTTCTTATCTTTAGCTGGCTCCTTCTTCACCGGCGCAAGATCCTTCAGCTCCGGCACCTGCCCTCCGGCAGCGGCCCAGAAGTAAAGGCTTGCGACGCTCCCATAGGGAGAGAGGCGTCTTCTGTATTTCTCAAATAATTTCCTGTCTATTTTCCTGTGATGGTAGACCATCCGCATGCCGCGGAGGACAGCGAGATCACCGAAGCTCAGGACATCCGGCCGCTCCAGGCAGAAGAGAAGAAGCATCTCCGCCGTCCAGACGCCGATACCTTTCAGGGACGACAGCGCTTCGATGGCTTCCTCGTCGCTCATGTGCTCGACAGCTGCCAGATCGAACTCGCCGGAGACGACCTTCCTGGCGAAATCCTTCATGTAGCCGGCTTTCCGGAAGGAAATCCCGACAGACTGGATATCTTCCACACTTGCATGATCGATCGCCTCAGGCGTCACAGCGCTGAACTTGTCCAGCGCCCTCTGCCAGACGGTCGCCTGCGCCTTCGTGGAAATCTGCTGCCCCACGATATGCCGCATGACAGCCGAGAAAAGATCCGGATCGGTCTTGCGATAGACATGCCCGACCCGGTCGATCACCTCTGCCAGCTTCTTATCCTTCTTCAGATATTCCGTTTCCTTTTCGCCATAAGCGAAGCATCCGTTTTCATCCGGCATGGCTCAGTCACCCTCTTCTTCATCCCGCGGCGCTTTGACGTAGACGCCCAGGATATGTTTCAGACCGTGGAACGGATACGGCGCGTCTTCTTTGGTTCCGTAGTAGACATCCTCGACGCGCGCGGCGATTTCATTATAGTCAGGGCCGACCGGGACGCGTACATAATCCCCCGGATGCACTTCATCGATATCACAGAGGTAGCAGTACAGACTGCCGCCTTCCTCGTAGGAAACGTCGCAGTAGGTGTAGTCTCCTTCCCTCTTTTCCGTCCGCTTGCCGTAGAGGCTCTTGTTCAGGAGCATGGAATACGAGCTGATCGGGAGGAATACCGAGAGCGCTTTCATGAAATTTCCCCATTTCCTGGGAAGATGCGCTCTGTCATAACGGCCGGAAGCGACATCGGCCTTGCCCCCGGAAGCGCCTTCCAGTGTGAGGTAATAAAGGACGCTGCCCTCCGGATACGTTTCATCTGGATCGATCACCGCCGAATTCTCCAGTCTATAGACAGGATATTTCCGCAGTGATTCGATGGCTCCGTTTTGCAGGGAAACCGTGATCTTTCTCCCCTGCTCGTCATATACGTCAAGCTTTACCCTTTCCCTGATGAAATCAATGGAAAGCAGCTCAAAAGCTGCGGGCCGGCCGCCCCCTGTCCTGAAAAGATGAACCGTAAGGCCTGTCAGATCGACGTCTTCGCCGTCCAGGAGGAAAAGGTCATCCCGCTTGAGAGCCCTTCTGATGAAACGGGAAAGAGGCGGAGCGCCGCAGCCTTCCCAGCCGATCGCATAGGATGCCCTCAGCACCCGGCCGTCCTCATAGACGATCTTCATCTCCCATATGCCATCCGCCGGCCGGACAAAGCCGTCCGGACTTATTTCCACTTTCCCGGGAAGAGAACGGTAATGGAGGAGAATTTCTTCAGAATACTCGAGCAGGAAATGGATTTTCTGCTTTCCGACATGGACAGACGATTTCTTCCCGTCCTTTTTCAGGGCGGAAATTTTTCCGTTCTTCTTCATTTTCACCTTTTCAATGAAACCTGTCCTTGCCCCTTCGCCCCCAGTGGAACAAATCGTGACACTTTTGATTCCTAGTTTCTTTCCCATCGCATTCTCCTTTCTCCCCGGGCCGCCTTTGAAGAGCCCCGACGCAGACTTAATTTTCCTTTCATTATACCAATTTTTCTGATTGTATTTCTCAGTATGACGCTAACACGCAAAAAGCGCGGGCTATCCCACGCTTTTTCTCAAAATTTAATATCTATTTTAAAACCCTATGTATCTTTCGGGTCAGGTGTGTATTTTTGTCTGCCGCCGGATGCTTTGCCGCCGAAATGGTAAAAAAGCCCTGCCTTCGTGTTCTTTGTCAGGACGTAACCGGCATACGCCGACCAGAAGCGGGTATCCATCCCGTTCATCAGCCCGTAATCAAGGACGTCCGTCTCATCGAGCGCCGTCACGCCGAAAAGGTACGAGC
>NZ_FR896444.1:31529-32856 GCF_000435155.1 Dialister sp. CAG:357
CGAGCCGCTGTCCGCGGCAATGTAAGAAAGGGAAATCGTCTTGCTGCCAGGGACGCCGTCTATTTCACGGCCCCAGCGAAGACCTGCCATGCGGTAAGCCGCATTCTTTCTCCCAAATCCTTCATGATTGAAATGCGTCACGATGTAGTCGCCGACCGCATCCCACTTCCCGCCCAGATGAATATCCGCGCCCGCGCCATACATCGACGCCTTGAGCCCCTCAGAAGGAGCAAGGATCCCCTTCATCGTGCCCGTATCCTTCCAGTAAAACGCAGAAAGCTCAGAGCCATTCGCCGCGCGCCCTGCAATCCTTGCGTACCAGGACTCCATCTCGGACTTGCCGCCATAGAAATACTGTCCCCACATCGCGTGGACCGACTGCGGATAACCGATGCCGGCCTGAAGGGAAAACGAATCCGTCCCCGTTTCAAAAGTCAGCCCGTCATACGCCGCATCCGGATCCCAGAAGAAACCCGCCTGATCCAGACGGATCCCCTGGCGCCCTGCCGTGATGGCACTATTCTTTCCCATCTTCCAGCAGACATTCGCCCGGTCAAACTTCACATCTTCGTCGCCCGTCTCGCCAAAACTCATGAGCGTCGTCATGCGTCCGTTCACCGTCACCTTCGGAGCCACTTCTGCCTTCGAAGAAATACGCAAACGCGCATCTTCGTAACTCGACATGTCCCCGGCACGATGATGGATATCCTTCTCCGGATCAGCCACGCCCTCCAGAAGATCGAAGAAACGCAGACAGTAATCCCCGCTCCAGGAAATATTTCCCTGCTGCTTCTCCAGATTTCTTACACGCACGCCAAGAGACGAGAGCTCGCCGCCATACTCCTCGGCAAGTTTCTCGGTCATTCTTCTGTCTCTATCGCTGAGCTGATCTTCCTTCGCAAGAAGACGAGCCGTGATCTGTGCCCTCTCATAACGAGTCACATTTCGCTCCCCGCGGAACATCCCGTCCGGATACCCGGAAACGACCCCTTCCTCCGACAACTCCGAAACAGCCTGATACGCCCAGTCATCCGGCGTAACGTCTGCGAAGGGGTTCGCAGCCAAAGACACCGCGCCCATCATCGTAAGCGGCAAAAGCGCCGCCAGCCATTTCCTCTCCATCATACCCTCCGAACCATTAGTGAAAATCCCACTGATTTTCCACCCTATTTTTCCAGTATAATGCAATATCCGCTTAATGAGCAGATACAACTTTTAAGAAAATTGAAATCTTTTCGTTAGAAATGGAAAAGAGGGACGGTTTGCTCGTTTTCCCGAGCACAGCTAATACTCGCCTTCCCAGACGGGGAAGGTGCCCGAAGGGCGG